>NZ_RCOO01000285.1:0-1050 GCF_003987485.1 Spiroplasma endosymbiont of Megaselia nigra | reverse complement strand
TGCTAAATTATATTGACAACGAGCATTTAATTATAAATATTCAATACAAGAAAAACAGTTAGAACAAGAATTAAACTTAAATAATCAACAACCAATAATTGTTAATTTACAAACGGATATTAGAGATATTAAAAAAGAAAGTGATAATAATGCTTAATCATTTTACTTATTTGTTAGAAACACCTTATTGGTTATTACAAAATAGTAGTATTGGTAATAAATATCCATTTGCTAAAAAATATGAATTAGTAAATGAAATTAATCAAATTGGGACACGATATAGTGGTAAGACTATTTCAAACATAAAAATGTTTGGAGAATTATTAAAAATTAGTTTATTAATTAAAGAACCGATTTGTATCATTGCTAGTATGTATTGAAGTAAAGATTTAAAAGATAGTGTATTTCAAAATATATGAAATATGTTAGATAAAAATAATATTCCTTATACTATTAATTTATCAAATTTTACTTTTACTTTATCAAATGGTAGCAAAATATATTGTAAAGGTTTACATTCACCAAGTCGGAAAGAAAAATTAAAAGCCTTTGCTGATTTGAATAAATATAAATTAGTTATTGATTGAAGAGAAGAATGTGACCAATTTCAACAAAAAGATTTAAGTGATTTAGAATTTGCTATTCGTGGTTATCAAAATAAAATAACAATTAATACATGTAATCCTGAAAGCTTAAAAAGATATATTGTTGGTTATTGTAATGAATTAATGCCTTTTGATGAAGAAATAATGCGTAGTAAATATGAACAAATAAAATACATTGAAAAATGAAATATGAAAATTATTATTCATTATTCTAGTTGAAGATTAAATTATGAATTACCACAAGATAAAGTTAATGAACAATTAAGATTAGAACAATTAGATATTGAAAGAGCAAGAGTATGGAGTTGAGGTTTACCAGGCAATACTAGTGGGTCAATCTTTGCACGATATATTGATATTATGCAAGCAACAGATATTATTCAACCAACTAAGTTATTAGGTGGTGTTGATTTAGCAAACTCTACTAGTCCTAAGGGACATACAA
>NZ_RCOO01000042.1:0-8719 GCF_003987485.1 Spiroplasma endosymbiont of Megaselia nigra | reverse complement strand
GCGATGTTTGTTCAATTTCTTTTACTGTATTTTTTCGAAATTCTGCAGTATATGTTTTAAATTTTTGTTCTTTTCCTGCCATTAAAAAATGCACCTCCTCTAAAAGTTTAGTAAAGTTCTTTTTTAATTTTACTTACTTTTTGGGGTGCAGTCTTTTGCAAAGCAAAATGTACTTTTCTGAAATCTATCTTTTTGAATATTGCGGTGCTCTTCTAGCCCCATGTAACCCATATTTTTTTCGTTCTTTAATACGAGCATCACGAGTTAGCATGCCAGCATGTCTCAATAAAGTTTTATAATCTTGTGACGCTTCAACTAGGGCTCTTGCAATTCCTAATCTTGTTGCGCCAGCTTGTCCGGTAAAACCACCACCAGATACTTTAACACGAATATCAAATTCTGATTTTGAACCAGTAATCTCTAAAGGTTGTTCCAAATCTTGCACTAATGTTGCATATGGGAAAAACTCTAATGCTGGTTTCCCATTCACAACAACATTCCCTTTACCAGGAGTCAATACAACTTGGGCAATAGAAGATTTTCTTCTTCCTGTACCACGATATATAACTTCTTGTTTTTTTGCCATATTTTCTCCTTTTATTTATTAGTTAATTCTAATTTAATTGGTTGTTGTGCTTCATGTGGATGTTCATTACCAGCATAAACAAATAAATTACGGAATAATTTACTTCCTAATTTATTTTTTGGTAACATTCCTTTAATTGCGTGTTCAACAGGATAAATTGGTTTTTTTACTAACATATCCTTTGCTGTTGTTCGTTTTAATCCCCCGGGATGTTGTGAATGATTATAATACATTTTACCCTTTAATTTATTTCCTGATAAATTAATTTTATCAGCATTAAGAATAATAACATTATCACCACAATCAACATGTGGAGTATAAGATGGTTTATTTTTTCCTCTTAAGATCATTGCAACTTTACTTGCTAAACGTCCTAAAACTAGACCTTGAGCATCAATCACATATCATTTTTTTTTAACTTTAGTTGAATTTAAGATAGTTGTTTGTCTCATGTCACTGCCTCCTCACATCATTCCGTACCAGGGTCTAATGTATAAAGCAATAATATTATAACTAAAAATAATAGGATAATCAATATTTTAACTTGTTATTTCTAAATTTAATTACTCTTGTAATTTTCAAGTTGAGTAAATTGGAAAATCACTTAATAAGTTTTTTACTTCTTCTTGATATTTAACAATATTATTTTCAGTTGGTTCTTTTAAAACATTATAAATTATTTCTCCAATTTGTTTAAATTCTTTGCTCCCAAAACCACGTGTTGTCATAGCTGTTGTTCCTAACCGAATCCCACTAGTAACCATCGATGATTCTTTATCAAATGGAATCATATTTTTGTTGCAAATAATACCAATTTTTTGTAGAATTTCTTCCGCCATTTGCCCCGAAATTCCTAAACTACTTTTAACATCAACCATTAATAAGTGGTTGTCTGTTCCATCAGCTACTAAACGCAGATTATTTGCTTTTAATGTTTCTGCTAGGACTTTTGCATTATTAATAATTTCTGCTTGATATGTTTTAAAATCTGGTTGCAATGCCTCTAAAAAACATTGTGCCTTTGCGGCAATAACATGTTCTAATGGGCCACCTTGATTACCTGGGAAAACAGCACTATTAATTTTTTTTGCTCATTTTTGCTTTGATAAAATTAAACCCCCACGAGGTCCACGCAATGTTTTATGTGTTGTCGAAGTAACAACATCAGCATATGGAATTGGGGATTGATGTAAACCAGCGGCAATTAATCCTGCAATATGAGCCATATCTACCATTAATAAGGCTCCAACTTTATCAGCAATTGCACGGAACTTTTTAAAATCAATCTCACGTGAATAGGCACTGGCTCCAGCAACAATTAATTTTGGTTTTACTTCAATTGCAATTTTTTCAATTGCATTATAATCTAACATTTCGGTTGTAGGATCAACTTGATAACTACTAAAATCATATAATCGACCAGAAAAATTAACATTATGACCATGGGTTAAGTGACCACCTGCTGCTAAATCCATTGCTAAAATAGTATCACGTGGTTGTAGCAAAGCATAATAAGCAGCAGCATTTGCTTGACTACCTGAATGTGGTTGAACATTAGCATGTTCAGCTTGAAATAACTCCTTAACCTTATCAATTGCTAATTGTTCAACTTGATCAACATATTCACATCCTCCATAATATCGGTGAAATGGATATCCTTCAGCATACTTATTAGTTAAAATTGAGCCTGTAATAGCTAAAATTGCCTCACTAACATAATTTTCTGACGCAATCAATTCAACATGATTTTGTTGACGTTTTAATTCCAAATCAATCAATTTTTTAATTTGTGAATTCACTTTCATTATTTTCATCTCCATTCTATAACTTCTAATATCATTATATAGAGATAAATAAAAATAACTTCAATAAAAGTTATTTTTTCAAGATTTTAATATTGTAAATTTGCATTAGTATCTTTATGAATTAATGGGGAAACAGCCCGATATGTAATATAAATAATTGCCGAATTAAATAATACTTTCATTGGTGCCATTGCTAATCGCGTAATCATAGTTACCCCATAACCATCTGTTCCACCATTTTTATTCTGTGACACCGTTAAAAAGGCGATATCCCCCCAGGCGGATATTAAGGTGGTGACTCAATATTCATTAACAACAGCAAGCATAATAATAGCAACTAAATCTCAATAATGTTTTTTTGTTTTATCAAAATGACGATAAACAAACATAATAATTCATATAATAATAATAGTTCCCCCTGTGCCAAAACCAATAATATAACTTAAAACAATTTTGCTAACTTCTAATCCAGCAAATAATGTAATGGTTTCAAATGGTGAATATCATGTCATTACTCCAGCAAAAGTTACAAAAATTAAAATAAAAATATTTGTTAACATAAATAAAACTCATTTATGCTTACCAACGGCACGATTAATTGAAGATACACAACCTGATAAAAATCCATATGAAGCAATTACAATAATATAAGCAACATTGAGATAAGAAGGAACAAATAACATAACAATTAAATCAGTAACAACCCCCAATAAAAGTCCAACAATTGGTCCAAAAATAAATCCACTAATTTTAACCATTAAACCTTCAAAAGCAATCCGCACAGGAGGAAAAACCGTAATTGGTACTGTTATTGAAATAATAATAGTAACTGTTGCTGAAACTGCTGACAACATTGTAATATACGAAATATTTTTCGTTGTAAAACGAATACCATGATAACGTTTAGGATTAGTTAAATAATATAAACCATTATAAATACAATAAATAATAAAAAGAGCACCAATAACACCACTAGCAATATATGCCATTTTATTACTATATAAGATTTTTGATATATCACTAAATGATGTTAGTAGACCCATAATATCCCCACAATCTATATTAATAAAATAAATCCTCTTGTCCTGTCAATATTTTACATATATCAATTATACATTACATTTTTCAATCAATTATGTTTTTTTTATTTTTTAAAAGTAAATCGTTAATTTTTACAAAAAATTGTTGATCCTTAAATAAATTGTAACTAAAAGGTGATGGGTGCGCTCCCTTAATAATATTACTTTTATTCAAAATATATTCACCATACTGTTTTGCATAATTGCCTCATAAAACATATACAATATCATTACGAATCTCATTTAAATAAATAATCAAATTTTGACTAAAATTAGTTCAACCAATATACTTATGACTTAAAGGCGTTTTGGCAACAACACTTCCAATTGTATTATATAGAAAAACACCTTTTTTAGCTCAATGGTCTAAATTACCACTAGCATAATGATCAACACCTAAGTCTTTTTTTAATTCATGAAAAATATTGACTAAACTTGGCGGAGTTTTAATACCATCATTAACACTAAAAGCTAAACCATTTGCTTGGCCTGGACCATGATATGGATCTTGTCCAATAATAACAACTTTAATATCATTAGGCTCAATTAATGTAAACAAACGAAAAATATCTGTTTTTGCAGGGTAACAAAGTTTATTTTGATATTCACTATCAATGTTCTTTAACAATTGTTTAAAATACGGTTTTTTAATCTCATTATCAAAGAACTCTCCTCAACCAACTGCGTATTTTATTCACATTCCCTTTTCTCCTATTGCCTCTTATTATAGTAAATTATTAATTTCGGTTTTTTGTAAAATAATTATATCAAAAAAAGGAAAAAAAGATAATATAATGAAGATAAAATAAAGATAAAAAGGAAGGTGAAAAACTTGCAAGAACTAAAAGAAACTAAATTAATTATTAATGAAATAAATATTAAAAAATCACGCTTCCTTTGTTTATTGCAAAAAGTTACTTCCGAACATGATGCACTTGAATTTATTAAAACAAATCAACAGCCAAACGCTGCTCATAACTGTTACGCCTACATTATTGGGAAAAATCAAAATATTATTCGAAAAAGTGATGATGGCGAACCAACTAATACTGCTGGCAAACCAATTTTAGAAATTTTACTTCACCATAATTTAACTAATGTTGTGTGTTTAGTTATTCGTTATTTTGGGGGAATTAAATTAGGAGCTGGCGGATTAATTCGCGCTTATGCTAGTAGTGTTAAAACAAACCTAAAAAAAGCGGAATTAATTCCTTATTTTGAAACAAAAGATATTATTATTAAATTCCCAATTAATAAAATTAAATTAGTTGATGAATATTTAACATATCATTATCAAAATTTAATAATTAATAAAAATTTTACGGAACCTATTAGCTATCAATTTTCGTTACCTAGTGAACAAATCCATACTTTCCTTTTATGAGCCAGCAATAATAAAATTAATATAATTATTTCCGAGCATATAAATAATTAATATTTTTTCCAAGTTTAAAAAAGCGTCGTTCATATTCAGTTGGAACATTATTTTCCACATAATGATTCTGATATAAATTTGTTGTATAATCAACAATTTTTCAATTATTTTCTTTAAATGATTCTAATGAATAAGTAAATAATTGATCATTATCTGTTTTAAAATGAATTTCACCATTATCTTGTAAAATAATTTGATAAAAATCTAAATATATTTTATTTGTTAGCCGACGTTTTTCATGTCGCACTTTTGGTCAAGGATCAGAGAAATTTAAATATATTTTATTAATTTCTTTAGGTGCAAAAATTTCTAGTAAAAAAATAGCATCAAAAACAATTATTTTTAAATTAGATAAATTTTCAGCAATTATTTTTTTTAAAGCTAAAACTAAAACTGATGGATAACGTTCGATTGCTAAAAAATTTTGATTTGGATATTTTTTTGCTAATGCTATAATAAAATCCCCTTTCCCAGAACCAATTTCAATATTTAAGGGATTATTATTTTTAAAAATCATTTTTCCCCATTGCCCCTTATAATATTCTGGATTTTGAATTGCAAAGGTAGGATTCTCCATAATATATTCTGTTGCTCAAGGTTTATTTCTTAGTCTCATCTTTAAATCCTTTCCGACTGTTTTTTAATAAAGTTATTTTTATCTCATTACCAATTTCATTTTGTGGTTCATCATAAGTTCCAAATAATGAACCAAACATATAATTAATTTTTAGTTCTTTTAATTTACTATATCCCAAATAACTATTAACTTGTGGTGCAATTAAAATAATATCAAGTTTTTCTGCTAAAATAATATATTCTTTAATTAAATTTTGATAATGCAAATGAATAAACATTTCACGAATAATTGTTGGAGAAAAAACAGCATAATTAGGTTCATAATAGTACAAACTATTTAATTCCGTATCAATTGCTCCAAAATTTTTAACAGCAACTTCAATACCAATATTTTTAATTGTATTTAAATTTTTTTTAAACTTTTCAGGGTCAAAGCCAGTTTCCATTAAATCAAAAGTTAAAATTAAATTACCAGGTTTTACTTTTAATTCAATTAATTTTGTTGCAAATTTTTTTAAATTAAACTGGTCACTACTAATAAAACTAGATGGATAAGTAATGAATAATTTTTGTTCTAAATAATTATCTAATTTATGAAAATTCTTAATATTTAATGCCGCATTAAAACGATCTAGCATTGTTTCATGTACAATTCCCAAAAAAGTATTACTATCTTTTCAAAATATTAAATCACTATCAACCCCATCAACTAAATTACTACTATAATGATATGCTAATGTAAGGCCATCATTTACATTTATAATTGGAGAATATAAACTAACAATTTTTTCTAACTGAATATGTTCATTTAAAGCTAAAATACTACGTTTTTGGTTTGACAATTCTTTAATATTTTCAGGATCAATAAAAATAATTTGATTTGAATATTCAAGATTTAACCGATTATCTGCTGTTGCAATATTATATTCTTTTAACTTATTTAAATTATTTGATTGTAAACCATATAATGAAGCATATCCTTGTAATTTAACAATTATTTTATAATTTTTTAAAATAAAAGTCGTATTAACTTGTCGCAATAAAATTTCAAATTGTTTTAACAAATCAGTTTCTGGTCGTAACTTACTTTTATTATGCAATAAGATACTACTAATATCAGGTTTTTCAATTTGATCAAGGGGAAGAAAAATTCCAAAATGATTTAAACTTGCTTTAAAAAATAAAACATTTTGTTCTTTTCATAGTGTAAAAACTTGATGAGAAATAAGATCAATAATTTTATTTTTAACATTACTATTTAGAAATTTGTCTAGTTTTTCAATATTATTAATCATAAAAGTAAAATAAATTCCACGACGAATCTTATTCTTATGAATTAAATTATAAATAGCATCATGTGCTAAAGCCTCACGAACATAACTATTGCGGTCATATTCAATAATATTTTGTAATTTTATCGCATGAACATAAATTAATTCAATAATACCACAAATACTATAAGCAAAATAAGTCATTGCAATTCACACTAAAACATATAATTCACTTACAAAGTTTTCTGACATAGCCATTCTTTTTGATTGTGCTAAAACAATAATTGAAGCCGTAATGAATCCTGTTAATGTCAATAAAGACCATCTAGTTCATTTTGTTCATTTAAAATACCAACTCACAAAAACAATTAGAAGGGTTAAAACATAAAGTACTGAAATCATAATAATATTAGGAGTACCTGTCAAAGGTAAAAAATAATTATTATTTAAAAATGGTAAAATTGCAAAAAGAAAAGTAAAAATAATAATTGTATATAAAATTGTGGCAAAGCAAGAAATAAAAACACCTATCATTCAACAAACTATTATTGGCAGAAAAATATTAATAGCAATCATTGTATTGGTTTCGCCAGTTTTTGGTGGCACAAAAAATGGGATTAATCCTTGGGCAATAATAACCAAAATTGCAAAAACACCACCAATAACAACTTGATAATAAATTGAAAAACGAGCAAAAGAATTACGCACTAAACCTCATGTAAAAATATAAATGATAGAAAAAATAATTATAAATAATAAATATACAAAAATAATATTTAAAATATTACTCACTTACTTCCACCTCTTTTAACAAACCTTGTACTTTTTTTATTATATCATTCCTTTTAAAAATATTTTTGAACTTAAAAAAGAAACTAAAATTCTCATAAATAATTTCTTGAATCTAATAATTTATTTATGACAAAACAAGTTTCTTTTAATTTCTACCTTATTTTTAATAAAAATAAAAAATGGTGGAGATGGCGGGAATTGAACCCGCGTCCACAAATAACATTCTAATATCTTCTACAGTTTAGTCTAATCATCTTTTTTTCATTATTTAATAATAGGATTAGACAACTAATTAAATAACTAGATAATAAGACTTTCAAAATTCTAACATTATCAATTAGAATTTCTATTAGATTAAGACTTGAGATACGATAATAGTTAATAATCTACAATTAACTACTATTACGGCTAGCAATCCTCTAACAGCGAGGAATTAAGCTGCTAACATTGATCCTGCTAATTGATTGTTCATCATAAAAGCTGGCATTTCAATTTTGTCTTCTTTTTGTTTTTTGTTTGCGTTTCTTCAAACCTAGTAGCATTATAGTCTGCTAAACTACTGCCAATATTAGTAGATCATTCCTGTCGAAACCGGAACATCCCCATATAGTAATTATACTCTTAAATTATTAAATAGTAAATAATAACTATTTAGTACATTTTTTTTGAAATAATTGCTTAAAATGGTATTCATGGCTAATTTCTTTTCCAATTTTTGTACCTAAGGTAATTCGAATTAAAGTATAGTAATCCATGATTAAACTAAAACTACTAAAAAATAAGGTAAATAATAAGAAAAGTCCCATACCTAGAATATAATCTTTTTGTAATCAAAATAATAATCGCTCAACAATTAACCTAGGATTTGTAATTAAATTATTATTTTTTAAATTTAAATATTCAACATAATAATTTAAACTACTAAAAAAATAACTAAATAACCCAAGACTAGTAATAGAGTGCACCCCAAAAAGTAAGTATTAGTAAAAAAGGTTTATAAACTTTTATTTATTATATCCTTTTCTTTGCGGCTTGAATATCATTTATTTCATTTTTTAACATCATTAATATATTCATCATGCGATAAGTAAATATTGTTATGAATTGTTGCTTTTTTTAATAAAGAATGAAAACTTTCAATAACAATATTATCAGCACAATGATAATTTTTACCC
>NZ_RCOO01000284.1:0-1065 GCF_003987485.1 Spiroplasma endosymbiont of Megaselia nigra | reverse complement strand
ATATATTGTTGGTTATTGTAATGAATTATTACCTTTTAATGAAGAAATAATGCGTAGTAAATATGAACAAATTAAATATATTGAAAAATGAAATATGAAGATTATTATTCATTATTCTAGTTGAAGACTTAATTATGAATTACCACAAGATAAAGTTAATGAACAATTAAGATTAGAACAATTAGATATTGAAAGAGCAAGAGTATGGAGTTGAGGATTGCCTGGTAATACTAGTGGTTCAATCTTTGCGAGATATATTGATATTATGCAAGCAACAGATATTATTCAACCAACTAAGTTATTAGGTGGTGTTGATATTGCGAATGCTACTAGTCCTAAGGGACATACAACAGCAGCGAGTTTTTGAATATATAATTCATTTGATAAAAAAGCATATAAAGTTGCTGAATATACACACTCAAATGCTACACAACAATTTAAAGGACCATTAGAACAAATAAAAGATATTTTAGAGTTTTACAACAATCAATTAAATCAATATTTTAATTTAATACAACAATGTATATCGATTAATGTTGATGATAGTGCTTATTCAACATTGCAAAGTTTAAACCGAGAAAAATATAATTATTCTTTTGGTCAATATATGACATTTAAACCAGCACAAAAACAAAAATTTAAAGTAAGACATCGTGTAGAGGCATTTACAATGTTAATAAATACTAATCAATTAAAATGATTATGAGAAAAATGTCCTGTAAGTAAAACTCAATATGAATTAATTCAATGAGAAGATAAACCAGATGCCAGAGAAGAACGAATGTTAGACTTATATGATGATACATTTGATAGTGATTTTTATGCTTTACACTTTGAATTAATACCAATGGTTAAACATAATAGTTCAGCAGATTATAAATTATGACAACAAAGGGAGTGAATAACTTAATGAAAAAAGATATTTATGTAATACATGATGAGCGTGTAATAAATGCAAAAAGACCATATATGTCTGTTTGTGGACAAGTTAAAAAAAGACTTTGTCAAGAATTAAAAAAAGATAATATCGCAATATGTAAATTAAATTTATATAACGAATATATT
>NZ_RCOO01000041.1:0-8833 GCF_003987485.1 Spiroplasma endosymbiont of Megaselia nigra | reverse complement strand
CCGCTATTTATCACTATAAATGTGTCTCTAACGGTATTATAATTTCAATGGGTAAAAAATACCACTGTGCAGATAATATTGTTATAGAAAGTTTTCATTCATTACTTAAGAAAGCTACAATCCATAATAAAATATATAATTCACATGAAGAATATATACAAGATGTTATAAAATGAAATACATGATATTCAAATCGTAAAGAAAAAGATATAATAAAAAAAATAGTAAATACTTTTTATTAGTACTTACTAAAATGGGTGCAGTTTATTAAATAACATTTTTAAAACCACGGCTTAAATGGTACATCAAGGCCAAATCAACAATTAATTAAGTCATGAACTGCTTCTATATTAAAATACAACATTACAATTGTTATAACTGCTAAAACTAAAAGTACTAGCACAACAATTAAAACTATTGCTCAAACTGGTAATTTTCGCTTGCTTGTTTCTTCATCATATTGAAATGGCATTTTTGTTTCATCAATTTTACCCAAAACATTGCTATTATTAAAACCATCTGATGGAGCAAAATCAGGTGATGAACTAAATCTTGGTGCTGCATTAAAATCTGGTGTTGGTCCAAAATTTGAATTTCCTTGGCCAAAATCATTTTGACCAGAAAAATTAGCACTACCAAAGTCATTTGTTTGATTAAAATCATGGTTTGTCCCAAAAGGAGTTCCCTCATTAAACGTATCATCAAAATTATCATCAAAATCGTTATTGATTCCCTGTTGTTGTTTCATCAAATCTGGATTCATAATTGCGTAATGACGACCCGAATCTTGCGAATACTGTCTTTTATTAAAATTAGAATCTTGACCAGCAAATTGTTGCTCTACTTCCGGTCCTGCCATTGGAGGATAAGTTAACATTCCGGGATATTGTGACATTTGCGGATAACCCATCATCATTGGAAATTGTGGCATCATTGGATAAGGGAACATTTGCGGATAACCCATCATCGGATTATATGCCCCCATTCCCATCGCATTCATTGGATTAGGCATAATAGGCATAACAAATGGTTGATAAATAATTGGTTGATAAATTGGTTTATTATGTTGCGGTTTAACTTCTGTTCCATTAATTCCCAAAGTTTTTGAAATGTAAGAAGAATTAAAGGGTGGATTAGTTTTTGTTTTAAAATCGTTTGGATTACCAGGAACTATAATTGGTTTTGTTAGTGGTGTTACTGGTTCATTTTGGTTTAATAAATTATCATTGCCAAAACTATTGTTATTTTCAAACGAATTAAAATGATTTTCATTTCCACCACTAAATTTTGGATCATTATTATTCACGCTATACCCCTCCATATCAATATGCCCACTTTTCTTATAGATAAATTATATCACATATTTAAGTAAAATTAAAATAAACTATTGTCATAATTATTAGAAAGGTATATAACCATTTACCATTTTATTTAAGTTTAATACCTTGTTTGTTGTTTTTTACTTTGCAAATATTCTTGATCTTTTTCATCAACTTCATTAAAAATATGATAACGATGTTTGTATCAAAATAAATATAAAATAATACCTACAATGATAGCTGAAATTAAATCATTTAACCCTAATAATATAAAATAATAAATATTACTTTGGTCTGGTATAATAAAGAAAAATTATAATAATCTTTTATTAAATTTATTTTTAAAATCAACATATTTTAATATTAGTTTCCTTAAAAACACGATATAATATATATAATTTAAGGTAAATGAAAAAAATGAAACAAAAAAAGTATCGACATAATCCTAAAATTAAGCGAATGTTTCGAATTAAAGGTGAATATGAGGCAACAAAATTAGCACAAAATTTTGTCCGTTATATGACCAATCCCCTTCAAGATAAACGCATTCGAAATGAATTAATTGATACTGAAAATGAAATTTATATGACCATTAGCACTCATAAAACCGTTAAGTCATGGGAAATTAGGTCATTTATCATCTTGAGTAATTGTTAAATTCCCAATTCAGTCCCAAGGAATACCAAACGAAACAAAGTTTAAAAACTTTCCAATGGCGGGTATGGTAAAAGGATTAAATACTAGTTTTTGAGTGTAGTTTAAAGGTAATACTGTAATTTGGCGATTAATAAAATTATTCATATTTAAAATATCTCAAACATTACATGCACCCACTTTATTATATTCAATTTGAACTTGACCAACAGTGTTTTTCAAATTTTACTAAAAAATAATAGGCCGCTTTATTAAAATTTATTAGGTTTTTTTCTTTTTTATGAGTTTTTTTGTTATCTTTTTTTCTAAGGAGAATTAAAAATGAATTATCCAGACACAGAATTTTATATAAAAAAAATTAAGTTTAAAACTTAATTATTATTTTTTTTAATCTTTAATTTCACCAGTTTTATAATCTAAATTTAAAATTATATCTGGTTCTTTTTCACCATATCAACGATAAACTGATTTAAAATAAGTACCGTCATCATTATTTCAATTAGATATTATGTAATTTGGTTCTTTTTTAATTTCTAAACTATTTAAAGTTCTATACAATCGATGATTATTAATTAAATCAATACCTTGCAAGTTATAATTTTGTCAATTAATAAATTTATTAATATTTCAACCACCATTTTTACTAATACGCCATATTACAATATATCATTTGTCATCCGCTATTTTAAATGGTTTTTCTTGTGGTACTATTCATTCTAATTTATTGTTATTTATTGTTTTGCTATTTTTTTGTTTTAATTTTTCTAATTCTTCTGAAGATAATTTATAATTAAATAATTTATTATCGCAGGCAATTAAATTACTACTCCCAGTAGTAATTAAACTAATTGTTCCTAAAACACATAATATTTTTTTCATTTTTTATCCTGTTGCTCTTGAGGTTTGGAATATTTCTTCATTTTCACTTGGAAGTAAAATAGAAACATCATATATTTTTTGTTTTTCTTCATCAGTAAATTCTGTTCCTGTTTTCATTTTATAATAATTTTGACTGTATGTATTTCAATTATTTAGTGTATCTTTATAATTTCTTCAATTAATTGATTCATCATTATTTAATACACTATCTACTTTTTCTCTAATTGAGAAAAAACGCATTGATTCAGATGTCATAAAAATAACTCTAACTAAATCATCTTTAATTTCGTTTTTATTTTCTAATGTAGTATTAGATATTTTATTAATAGATGATAAAATATTGTTTTTATTAATTTCTATATCTTTATTTCCAATTAATGTTGAATAATTTCCGGAATAATCCAATGATTTTGATTCAAATTCTTTAATTTTATTTTCTTCTTTTTCTTTATTAAATTTATCTTCAATTTGAGATTTTATTTTTTCAGAACTATCATTAAAATATCAATATGTTTTCTTTTTAAGTATATTAGTTTCATATTCAGATGATTTAATTTCTTTATTTTTGTTAATATTTGGGGTAACTTTAACATTTTCGGTAGTTATAAAACCATCTAAATATAAATTACTGCTATTTAAAACAAGTTCAATCTCTGCTTCAGGAATAGTTCGTCTTCTATTGCGATTTTCTTGATTAACATTAATTTCTATTTCTTGCTCTCCAACTTTTTGAGTTGAACTATGTGGAACTAAAGTTTCTTGTTCCTTAATTGTTTTTAAGGGAATAAAATTTGGAATAATATCATCTTTATTAACATTATTTATTTTTAATTTAAATATACTTTTTTCTGTACTTGGGTGTTTTGTTTCATGTTCAATATTTTCAGTTTCTTGAAAATAATTAATACTTTCTCTTAAAAAGTTTTTATATTGTCTATTATTATTAACTGTTGATTCGTGACCGCTTTTAAATAAACAGTGATTTTTAATTTTATTTCTAATTCTATTTATTGATTCTTTTCTAATTTCATTTAAATTATGAAACTTATTTTTATTATTTATTGAAGAACTAGAAATATTATTATTTGATTCAGTTTCCGATGATGAATTACCTACAGTTGGTTTCTTTTTGGTGGTTGTTTTTTTATTTACTGGTTTTCCTCTTTTAACTCGATTTAAATTTTCTAAGTTATTTGTATTAAATTTTTTATTATCAACAATATTTTCTAATTTATTTTTTTCTTTTTGATATGGATTAGCAGCAATTACACTTGGCATACTAATTCCGCTAATTGTTAATACACTTAATAAACTTAAAAGTTTTTTCATTCTTATTTTACCTTCTTTCTTAAATTGTATCTATTTCTTCTGTTACTATATTTAAATTAGAGCTACTAACTTTATTAAGTAAAAAAGAACCTTGAAATGAAATATCACTATTATTTATAACAATTTCTTTTGGTAAAAGATCATTATTTTTTAAACTACTCATTATATCTTTAATTAACAAGTCTTGTTCTATTATATTATTATATTCATCAATTATTTTTAATTTTATTTTTCCATTAATATGTTGATTAAAAATAAATTTATTTTTTGTAATAGTTTTATTTAGAGTGAAAGTTAATTTTTTGATTTGATTACCACCTACTTTTACTTTTTGAGACGGGAATTCAATTTCTTTAGTTTCTATTTTTTGTTTTTCAATAACATTTGATAAATCAATTGATGAAGAATTTGAAATAATTTGTGAAATATTTTCTGTTTTTGAATTTGATTTTTCTGTTTGTTAAGTGCTACTTTCTTCATTTCATTGAGAATGTGAAATACTGGCACTTAAACCAATACCGAATAAACTTCCTCCTGCGCTAACTTCTCCTCCTGTTTGTGAAGTTGTACTTTTACTATTACTATTTAAAATACTACTTGTGCCAGTATTGCTAGTTCCTTTTTCTAATGTATTATCAATTCTTTTATTTAATCCTTTTAATATTTGATACGATTCAATGTTCTGTTTTGTATATTTACAACTTTGTGTTTGATATTCATCTTCATCAGATGTTCTATTTTCAAATTTAGCAGTACCGTCACAAATATTTTCAACTTCTTTAATATTAGAAACAAACTCTCTTTTTATTAATTCAATATCAGAATATTTTAAATCATTCATATTAAACTCTATATTTTTAACATAATAATTAGGATTTTTTTCTTGATAATATAAATATACACCTCTTCTTATTTGTTCTTGTAAATCAATAACATCAGATTCAATTAACTTTAAAGTTTCATATTCATAAATCTTACCAGTATTTGAACCAAAATAAAGTTCGTTATTTAATACTACACCCAAAGAATAAATTTCTTCATTTAATTTCATAACAATTTTTTGTTCCTTTGTTGTCTGATTATATTCGTAAATTTTACCATTATCTGAAACAAAATAAACTTTATCATTTAATGCCATAATATCTTTTGAACTATTTATTTTTCCATCTGGTTCTATGATAAGATTCATTTTATTATTATCAATTTCAAAAACTTTTTTGCCATCATTTTGAATAACATATTGTTTATTATTTAACATTATACCATTTGAACCATTAAGAAAACTTCATTCTAATGAAATTATTTTTGTCAGAGATGTAATCAAATCTGTTTCATTCAGTGAATTTGTAAATTTTGAACAATAGTAAAGTTTATTATCTAAAATTAACCCTGTTGAAAAATCAATTCTTTTGTTTTCTTTTGGACCAATAATACTTACTATACCAGAAATCTTATTTTTATTTTCTCTCCTATTTCTATTTAAAATTTTTAAATGATTTGTTTGTGAATAATTACTTTTATCACTATTTAATATTTTTATTTCTTGTTTTTGATAAGGACTAGCGGCAATTGTTGTTGGTAAAGCACTTCCACTAACAGTTAATACACTTAATAAACTTAAAAGTTTTTTCATTTTTTTAAATTTCCTTTCTTCCTTGAAATTTTTTATCAATTTATATTAACATTATATATATATTCAAGTCTAATGTGCATAAGTGTAGAATAAATGGTAATATTTAGTTAAATTAAATGAAAGTGGGAATAAAATATGTATCAAATTTGTGAGATGTGTAAAAAGAGAGATTTACAAAAAGATATGACTGGTTATAATGAATTTTTCTTTTGTAGAAAATGTGAATTTAAAGGAATGGCAGAACAAGCATTAAAAGAAATGGAAAAATCAGAAAATATAAAATATAGTGAAGAGGATAGAAAAGCAAATTTAAAAAGTTTAGAGATAATGTTTAAAAAACAACATGAAAAAATAATTAAAAATTATCAAAGTTTTGAAAATAAGCCATTAAATAAAATAAATACTAATGATTTAAATAAAAAAGTAGAAAAATATTTAGAACTTTATAAAAAAGGTTATAAATTGGCAGTTAAAGCGTTGGGATTATATGAAATAATTGATAAACTTGATTTTGAAGAAACAAAAGAAGAAAATAAAAAATTAGTTGATACAGTTAATGAATTTCAAGATATAAAGAAAGAAGAAATATTTTTAAAACAAGAAATTGATTTTAGTTCTTTAAGTAAAACCAGAATTAATGAAATTAATAAGATTTGTAAAAAATTAGAAGATCCAATAATAGCGTTAATTGAATTTATTGATTCATATTTTGAACTTAAAAATAAAGAAAAAGAAAATAAAAAAAATTAAATTTTAAGAATGACATTAAAAAATGAATAATATTGTTTTAAAATATTATGAAACAACAAAAATTTTAAAAAAAGTAATTAAAGAAAAAATAAACGATATTCCTGTTTATATTTTTAATGATAAAAATTTTACAATATCTAATAAAAATAATAATTTTTTATTTATTAAAATTGAAAGTATAGATAATTTTTCTTATAAAGAAAATAAAATTTATAGTGGGATTTTGGTTATAAATATTTACATAATTATAAATAAAGGAAATTTTAATTTGTTATTAGATTATTCTAATGATTTAGTATTATTATTTGAAAAACAAAATAAGATTAAAAATATAAAAATAAATAAAATTGTCTTTGATGCTTATAGAGGTACTAATATTGAATTGGGCGGAAATATTTTTTTAAATATTTTATTAAAATGTGAGGATTAATATTATTTAACTAATTTAAAATAAGGGGGTGTTATTTTTATGTATGCAGTTTGTAAAAGTTGTAAAAAACACGGTCTTATTAAAAATATGCAAAAAGATAGTAATTTTTATTTTTGTGATGAAACATGTTGGTTAGATTGAATGATAAATAAATTAAAATTAAATAAAGAAGAAAAAGAAGAATTAAAAAAATATTTATTTAAAAATGAAAATAAAAAAATAAATAAAACTTTATCTAAAACTAATAACAAAAAACATTAATATAAATTAAATATAAACAACAACATATAATTAATATAAATTAATTACTCATATGGCGTTTAAAATGTTTAATAACGGCAGATTATTTTAATTATTTATTTGACATTATATTTTAATGACAGTATCTATATAAAGCAAGATTTAAAGATGGAGTTCTATTCGTTAAATGGGAATTAAAAAGTTTATTGAAACTGGTTGGCATAAAGTCCTGCGAAAGTGGGCATTACTATACATACAAAATCCTTTCTAGATTAAGTAAGTGATATGACAGAAAAAAAGCATATATAATTTGACATATTCGGCGATAACAATAGCCGTCTGTTTTAATAAAAACTAAGATAGTTAATAATATTTAATTATCGCCACCTCCTTTCTATTACAAGATTAATATTAATCTTGTTTTTTTATTAAAACTAAATTTGACAAATATCAAAAATGGAGTTAGTGTGTGAGTATTATTTGATAATAATTAGAAAGTGGAAATGCTAAAATGATTACAAATATTGATTTTTTTAAAGATTCTGAAGAAGAAAATGATAAAAAATATGCTGAAGATATTACTAAAAAATTAATTGAAAAAGATGATGAATTGTTTAAAATGACAAAAGAAAATCTAGAATATCAAAAATATAAAATAAAAGAAAAAAGAAATAAAACTATAATAACAAAAAGATGCCGTGTAACTATTCCACGAAGAAGATATTATTATTTTGATGAAATTTTAAAAAGAAAAGTATATGTTTTTTTGTTAGACGAATATTTGGGAATTAAAAAATGACAAAGAACAGAAAATTCATTACGAGAAAAAATATTATCATTTATGGGTGATGGAAAAAGATATAGTGATGTTATAGATACAGTTGCGGATTCAAAAGTTAGTAATATGACAATATCAAATATTTATAAGAATGTTGATTTAGATAAAATTGACTATATTCATATTAATCAAAGTAATAAAATAGATATTACTGGAGATACTATATATGTTCAAGCGGATGGTACATTTCAAACTATGCGAGATGATAAAACCAAAGAAAAATTAAAAGAACATATATTAATTTCTACTATACATACTGGGTTTGATAAGGAAAAATCAACTGAAAAAAGACCAGTAATTGAAAATAAAAAAGGTGTTTTCGAAATGAATAATATTCCACATAAAATTAAAAATTTAACTAATATTAAGGTATTTACAAATAAAGTTATTGAAGCAATGCATAGTTATAATATTAAAAAAGATACAAAGATTTTAGTTTTGGGTGATGGTGCAAATTATATTGAAACTATCGCTAATGCTATTGCGAAAGAATTTAAAAATAATATTCTTGATGTAAGTTTAGATAAGTATCATTTAATTAAAAAATTTGAACATTTATGATCATATCGAAAAAGAAATAAAATGCAAGAAATAAAATATAATGTAGCAAAACACTATTTTTATAATGGCAAATATAATGAATTATTAGATTTATTAATTTCTCTTTTGCCATATATTGTTGGAAATAAACGAAGTTATTTATTAAAAACAATTAAATATATTAAAAATAATGAAAAATGTATTCGTAATCAAATTCTCCC
>NZ_RCOO01000283.1:0-1078 GCF_003987485.1 Spiroplasma endosymbiont of Megaselia nigra | reverse complement strand
CTGCAGTATATGTTTTAAATTTTTGTTCTTTTCCTGCCATTAAAAAATGCACCTCCTCTAAAAGTTTAGTAAAGTTCTTTTTTAATTTTACTTACTTTTTGGGGTGCAGTCTTAAATAAGAAATTTAGTTTAGTAGATTTTGTTTGATTAGGCTTTAATTATACTGTTGGAATTGGTTTTATAGGGAATTTCGCTATTTTATCAAATATCTCACAACCTGACTCAATTAGAATTCATGTTATTTGATTATTTGCAGTTGAAGTTTTAATTGCAGGAATATGTGCGTGAGCATTTGCTAAAATGGCCAGAGTTCATCATTCTAATAATAATGGAGCTTCATACATTTATGTTCGAACAAGTTTCGGTAAATTTTGGGGAATTTTTGTTGCTTTTATGCAATATGTTTCCTTACCATTTTTAATTACGATTCAAGTAATGATGTTGATTCGGGGCTCATTCGGAGCAGATTGAATTTCAAAAATGAATCCAGATGGAAGTGTTACTGTACCTTGGTATGCTGCAAACTGAGGATCATTTGGTGACTTATGATTAGATTTTATTGGAATTGCGATTTATATGTCAGCAGCAGCAATTATTTTTGGAGGAATGAAATTATATAAAAAATTAGCAAATGGAACGGGAATTATTAAATGAGTTACAGTTGGTTTTTTAATTTTAGCTTGTTTAGTATTAGCCGTTCAAAATGGTAATGAAAATTTAAGTTATTGAGGACATCATACGAAATTTTCGTTGCCAGGATGTATTGGAGTAAAGATTTAAAAGATAGTGTATTTCAAAATATATGAAATATGTTAGATGAAAATAATATACCTTATACTATTAATTTATCAAATTTTACTTTTACTTTATCAAATGGTAGCAAAATATATTGTAAAGGTTTACATTCACCAAGTCGGAAAGAAAAATTAAAAGCCTTTGCTGATTTGAATAAATATAAATTAGTTATTGATTGAAGAGAAGAATGTGACCAATTTCAACAAAAAGATTTAAGTGATTTAGAGTTTGCTATTCGTGGTTATCAAAATAAAATAACAATTAATACATGTAATCCTGAAAG
>NZ_RCOO01000040.1:0-8866 GCF_003987485.1 Spiroplasma endosymbiont of Megaselia nigra | reverse complement strand
GCGATGTTTGTTCAATTTCTTTTACTGTATTTTTTCGAAATTCTGCAGTATATGTTTTAAATTTTTGTTCTTTTCCTGCCATTAAAAAATGCACCTCCTCTAAAAGTTTAGTAAAGTTCTTTTTTAATTTTACTTACTTTTTGGGGTGCAGTCTTATATGATGTAACACTTTATTTTTATTCTACCTTTCCTAATTTATCTTCTTAATTTTGTTGCATTTTTATTAATAAGGTATTATAATAATAAAGTAATTAAAATAGGTCAAGAAAGAGCACAACCGTGCTCTTTCTTTAATGCAATAAATTTAGTTATGTTTGATTAAGAAAAGATGGTGTTGAATGGAACATTTTATACAACAAGAAACAAAATTGAAAGTAGCTTTGGAAAATTATTTAGCAAAGCAAAATTTAACTTTGTTTGCAATTAATTATTTACAAGAGTTTGACACAAATGTTGTGCAAGTGTTAATTGAAGATAAAACAACTGTGCTTGATTTAGATCATCTAACAGTTATTTAGTGAAGAAATTAATGAATTGGTTGATAGTCTTGATTTATTTTCAGAAGAATACTTGTTAGAGGTTTCAACACCAGGTGCTGAGCGACCATTACGAAATTGAAATGAACTACAACAACATGTTAAGGAGTATGTTTATTTAGAATTTAACGAAAAAGTCAATAATTTAGTTGAAGTTACTGGTGAATTATCAATGGTTGATCAGCAACAAAATCTTATTATTACTTATTTTGTTAAAGGTGCTCGCAAAACCTTGCAAACAAATTATCAAAATATTAAATTTGCGCGTTGTGCGGTTAAATTTTAAGAAAGGAATGTTATATAGCATGATTGATGGTGCAAAATTATTGGCAACAATTGATGAAATTATTAGTGAAAAACAAATTAGCCGTGATTTAATTTTAGATTCAATTAAAGAAGGAATTAGGAAGGCTTATGAAAAACATTTTGATCTAGAAGCAACAATTACTGTTGAGATTGATCAAAAAACAGGACAAATTAAAGTTGAAAAAGAATTAACTGTTGTTAAAAAAGTAGAAGATGATTTATTAGAAATTGGTTTAAATGAAGCCAAAGAAAAATATGGTGAGCAAATTACAATTGATGATAAAGTTTATGAACCAGTTAATTCAGAAGAATTTTCACGATTAGCAATTTTCCAAGTTGGCCAAATTATTAAACAACAAATTAAAGAAGCAGAAAAGGATTCAATTTTTGATGAATATATTATCCAAAAAGGGCACTTAATGACAGGTGTTGTTATTGCTGCTGAAGAAAAATACTTATTAGTTGAAGTCGAACGAACATTTGCTTATATTCCTCGAAAAAATTTGATCTTTTCTGACCATTTTGAAGTTGGCCAACCAATTACTTTTTTAGCAGAAGATGTTGTTAAATCAAAAAATGCAGGACAAATTACTGGTTCACGAACAAGCAATGATTTTTTATATCGTTTATTAGAACGTGAGATTCCAGAAATTTTTGAGCAATTAATTGAAGTAAAAGCAATTGCTCGTGATCCTGGGCGTCGTAGTAAGATTGCTGTTTATAGTACAAATAAAAATATTGATCCAATTGGTGCTTGTGTTGGTAGCAAGGGCAGTCGAATTAATAAAGTAACAGCTGAATTACAAGATGAAAAAATTGATATTTGTATTTATAATGATAATAGTCAACAATTTATTATTAACTCATTATCACCCGTAAAAGTAATTTCAATTACAACTAATGATGAAGGAAAAGAAGCTGAAGTTGTTGTTCCTGATGAGCAATTATCATTAGCAATTGGAAAAGGTGGAAGTGCCGCAAAATTAGTTGCAAAGTTAACAAAATGAAAACTAAACATTATGAGTTATAGTGAAGCGTTAACGAAACAAGTTGAAATTTTATGAAATGGAAATTTAACAACTGATGAACTTAGTGCATTACAAGTTAAATTAAAAGATAAAATTAAACCAAAAGCCATTGTTGAAACAAATACTGTTGATATAACAGCCGGTTTACCAGTTGAAGAATTTGAAATTATTGAAGAACAAATGGCTGAAGAAACAATGATTTTAGATGAAGAAAATTATCATGTTGATGATTTAACAGAATCAACTCCTAAAGTATTAGAAAATGAAATTCAAGAAATTGAAGATAATCTTTCTTATTTTGAGAGTGAACAATTTGAAAATCAAGATGATGATGACGATGAAATTAATTATGACGACTATGATGATTATTATGATCAAGATAAATAATTAACTAGGAGGGATATCGATGACAAATCATAAAAAAATTCCCTTACGAAAATGTGTTGTTTCACAACAAATGTTACCAAAAAAAGAATTGGTACGAATTGTTAAGACACCAAACGGGGAAATTATTATTGATCCAACCGGAAAGGCCAATGGGCGCGGTGCTTATTTACGACCAACATTAGAGATTTATGAAAAAGCAAAAAAGACTCACGCGTTAGAACATGCTTTAAAAACAAAGTTAACCGATCAATTTTACGAAATGTTATATTGTGAAATTAGTGAAGTTTGAGATTAACGATGATAGATCAAAAAGGATATAGTTATCTTGGTCTAGCCAAACGAGGGGGTAAACTAATCACGGGGGCTTGTTTGTTAACTGCCATTCAACAAAAAACTGTTTATTTAGTATTAACAAGCAGTGATGTTGGTGCTACGCAAGCAAAAAAATATCAACAAAAATGTTTTTATTATAAGATCCCTTATTTTAGTTGCCTTGATTTCAATTTAACTCAACAAGCTTTGGGAACAAATAATGTTAAAATGATTGGTATTAGTGACCAACATCTTGCCCAACGGTTGCTGACATTATTAAATAATTCTTAAAATTCAAAAAGGAGGAGGGACAGATGAGTAGTAAAAATAACAAACAAAATAAAAAAACATTAGCTAAAAAACAACGAAATCGGATTCAATCACAATTAAAAACGGTTGAAGCACATGTTACCGAAGGAGTTTTTGTTTATGATGAGGCATTAACTATTGCTGAGTTTGCCCAAAAAATTAATAAACCCGTTAGTGAAATTATTAAATACTTTTTTAGTAAGGGGATAATGTTAAATCAAAATACTTTTTTAACTGAAGAGCAATTGGGAGAGTTATGTTTAGAATTCGGGTTAGATTTTAAACGTGAAAAATCAGTAACACATGAAAACTTAATTGAAAGTTTTGAAGTTAATGATGACCCTGCTTCGTTAGAAAAACGACCACCAATTGTCACAATTATGGGCCATGTTGATCATGGGAAAACAACCCTATTAGATACCATTCGTAATACTAATGTGGTAAGTACAGAACATGGGGGAATTACACAACATATTGGGGCTTATCAAATTAAAACGAAACATGGTGAAAAGATTACCTTTGTTGATACTCCTGGACATGAAGCTTTTACACAAATGCGCGCACGAGGGAGTGCAGTAACAGATATTGTTGTCCTAGTTGTTGCCGCTGATGATGGTGTAATGTTGCAAACTAAAGAAGCCATTGATCATGCCAAAGCAGCTGGCGTACCAATTATTGTTTTTGTTAATAAAATGGATAAAGTTGGAGTAAATTTAGATAATATTTTAATGCAATTATCACAAGAAGAATTAACTTCAGAAGAGTGAGGAGGAACAACTTCTTATGTTAAAGGAAGTGCTAAACAAAAACAAGGAATTGATGAATTATTAGATACAATTTTATTAATGGCTGATTTAATGGAATTAAAAGCAAATCCAAATCGTTTTGCGTTAGGAACAGTGCTTGAATCACACTTAAATCGTGGCTTAGGACCAGTTGCAACACTATTGGTGCAATCAGGAACATTGAATATTAAAGATGCCTTAGTTGTTGGTTATACTTTTGGTTATGTTCGTGATTTATCTGATGAGAGTGGTAAAAAAATTAAATCAGCAGGACCATCAACTCCAGTTATGATTCATGGTTTAAATGAAGTACCAAATGCTGGTGACCGTTTTATGGTTTTTCGAGATGAAAAATTAGCACGTGAAATTGCTTTAAAACGAAAAACAATTGATACAATCAATAAACGTTATAAAAATCAAAATTTCTCGTTAGAAAGTTTATCAGCCCAAATTAAAGATGGACAATTAAAACAAATTAATATTATTTTAAAAGCTGATACTCAAGGAACAGTTGAAGCGGTAAAAGCAAGTCTATTAAAAATTAATATTCAAGGTGTAAGAATTAATGTTTTACGAGCAACTGTTGGGGCAATTTCTGAAAGTGATGTAACATTAGGTTTAGCTAGTCAAGCACTTATTGTTGGTTTTAATGTTCGTCCAACAGCTCATGTTCGGAAAAAAGCCGAAGATGAAGGTGTTGCAATTCGTTTGCATACAATTATTTATAAATTAACTGAAGAAATATTTGCCGCAGCGGAAGGAATTTTAGATCCAGAAATGGTTGAAGAAGTGTTAGGACAAGCGGAAGTACGTCAAATTTTCCGTCATTCTGATATTGGAACTATTGCTGGTTGTTATGTTACTGATGGTATTATTCCACGAAAATCACGAGTTCGAGTTTTACGTGATGGAGTTATTGTCTATAGTGGTGAATTGGCATCATTAAAACATGTTAAAGATGATATTAAAGAAGCCAAAACAGGGGCTGAATGTGGGTTAACAATTAAAAACTATAATGATTTAAAAGAGCAAGATGTTATTGAAGCTTATACTGAGAAAGCCGTTACAAAGTAATGGTTTTTTTGGGTTGTTTTATGTTATTTTTGGTTGTTTTTGGTTAAAAATAAGATATAACTACAATTGGTGAGAAAATGTTAAAAGAATTGCGATGAGAAAAAATTTTAGCTTGTTTAGATTATCAACAATTAGTATTAGTTAACGACTTAATTAAACAATTGCAGTTATCATCAACAACATTACGCCGTGATTTAACGGAAATGGAGCAACAAGGGTTATTAAAACGAGTCCATGGTGGTGTTAAATTACAAAAGAGTTATGAGGTTCGGATAGAAGAACAATTAAATGAAAAAATCCAACAGCATGCAGAAGAAAAATATTTAATTGCTCGCCATGCGGTTAAAAAAATTAAACCAAAAATGTGTCTTTATTTGGATGCTGGTTCATCAACCTTAGCATTAATTAAGTTATTACAACCAGCAGATGATTTAGTAATTATTACTAATTCAATCTTCCATGTAGAACTATTAGCTTTAGGAGGATTTAATAATGTTTATGTCTTGGGAGGAAAATATAAACACCAAACAGGAGCATTAATTGGTTGAGAAGCCATTACGACTTTACAAAAATATCAAATTGCTTGTGCTTTTTTAGGCGTGAGTGGGATTAATGGTCAGTATTTATATACGACCGACCCAGATGAAGCAATGATTAAAGCAGAGGTTATTAAACGATCAACAAAAAGTTATATTCTTGCTGATTCATCAAAATTTAACATTAAATCATTAGTAAAATTCGCTTCTCGTTCGGAAGTTGAAATTATTACAAGTTCATAGAAAGAATCAAAGGATAAAAAATTATGAAAATAATTGATTATTTTACTGAAGCAACAACTTTTTTAAAAACTTCTGCGACAGATAAAGCTGAAGTCTTTGCAACATTAGCAACAGCATTAGTTAACAATGAAACAGTTACTGATTCAGCAAAGCTAATTAAAGCTTTAGAAAAACGTGAAACAGAAGGTCCAACGGGGGTTGGTGATGGTTTAGCAATTCCCCACTGTTCAAGTAGTAGTGTTACTAAACCATCAATTGCAATTATGACATTAGAAAAGGCAGTTGATTGACAAAGTTTAGATAACAAACCAGTTGATATCATTTTTATGATTACTACGCCAGAACAAGGAGGAGAGCAACATTTACAAGCACTAGCAAAATTAGCTGGTTTTTTAGGAAAAAGTGAAGTTGTAACTCAAATTAGTGCGGCAAAAACTTTTGCTGATATTCTTAAAGCACTTATTGAACCATTTACTGACCACGATAAAATGAAAACCGATGGTCACTATGATGTTATTGGTATTACAGCTTGTCCAACTGGAATTGCCCATACTTATATGGCAAAAGAAAAAATGGAAGAAGCAGCAAAGGCAATGGGCTTAACAATTAAAGTTGAAACGCAAGGGCGTAGCGGTAATGAAAATGTCTTAACAGCAACCGACATTGCTAATGCAAAAGCAATTATTCTTGGGATTGATAAAAAAATTACGGGAATGGATCGTTTTAAGGGTGTTTCATATTTAGAAACAAGTACAAAAGATGTTATTTACCAGGGCCCTAATGTTATTCAAGATGCTTTGAATGGTAAACGTTTAACAATTGGCAAAGGTGGCAAAGGTGGTAACGATGAAGTTGGTGAATTAAGTTTAAAAAACTTTAAAGATGTAACAAAAAACCTCTTAGGAGGAGTTTCACGAATGTTACCATTTGTGGTTGCTGGAGGAATTATTTTAGGAATTGGTTTCTTATTAGATTCAGGTAAAACAGGAAAAGATTTTGGGGTAACTCGTGATGTTGCTGCATGATTTTCAGGATTAGGAAAAGTAATCTTTGGTATGATGGTTCCAATTTTAGGTGCTTATGTATGTTACTCTATTGTGGGACCACAAGGATTATTACCCGGGATGACAGCAGGATTAATTGCTAATGCTCCTGGAATGTTATATGATGCAGAAAATAAAACGGGATGAGCAAATACATGAGGGCGATTATTCCTTGATTCAATTTCAAACTTTAACTCAGGATTTTTTGGAGCCTTAATTGGTGGTTATCTTGTTGCCTTTGCTGTATATGGATGCCAAAAAGGATTTGCTCGGTTCCACCCATCACTACGAGGGGTTCGTGATATTGTATTAATCCCTGTTCTAACAGCTTTAGCAGCAGGAGTCTTAATGTTTTGATTAAATATCCCACTAGGATATTTAAACTACGGTTTAAGTTTAGGTTTAAAAGCAATTGCCGATTATAATTTAAATGCTTTAATTGGAATTATTATTGGTTTAATGATGGCTGCTGATATGGGTGGACCAATTAATAAAGCTGCCTATGTCTTTGGAACCTTAACAATTGATGCTACACAAACAGCTTATGAAGGAATTCGCTCAACGAATGGGGGAACAGTCTTTATGGCTTGTACAATGTTAGCAGGAATGGTACCACCATTAGCATTAGCCCTATGTACAAGAATGTTTAAAAAATATTGAACAAAAAAAGATGTTGAGCAAGGAAATACTAACTATTTCTTAGCCGCATGTTTTATTACCGAAGGGGCAATTCCATTTGCTGCTGTTGACCCAAAACGAACAATTCCATCAATTATGGCTGGAAGTGCTATTACTGGCGCAATTGTTAGTGGTTTTGGTGTAACCTTAGCAGCACCGCACGGGGGGGGTCTTTCCGCTATTGCAAATCCAAGATAATGGTAAAAATTGATTTAGTATTGCTAATCATGGTGCTTAAATTGGAGTAGCAGTCTTAATTTCAGTTATTGCACTAATTATTGGAAGCTTTATTAGTGCCTTGATTCTTGGATTTTGAAGAATGCGTGATGTTAAAAACAATAAAATTACTTTAGCAATTTAATTTAAAAAGTAAAAACCCAACTCATTGGGTTTTTATAATACTAAAATAAAAAGGGAAGGATTACGAAAAAATGATTTATACATTAACATTAAATCCCGCAATTGACCAAGTTATTGAAGTCCCTAATTTCCAGGTAGGAGAAACTAATAAAGCGATTAGTGAGTATGAGGTAATTGGTGGCAAAGGAATTAATGTTGCCGTAATGTTGCAACATTTAGGATATTCAACTACAGCATTAGGCTTTTTGGGGCGTGATAATAAGGAAATGTTTGAACATTATTTGATAGAGCAAAAGGTTGGTGCTTGTTTTCATGAAGTTAATGGTAAAAACCGAACTAATATAAAAATTAAAAGTTTAGAAATAAAACAAGAAACAGAATTAAACGGTCTTGCTTTTTCTGTTAGTGCTGATGATGTTATGGCACTGTTAACAATTCTTAAAACAGAATTAACCAAAAATGATTGTTTAATTATTTCTGGTTCATTACCACGCAATTGTCCATCTGATTTATATCAAACAATTAGTACTTACTGTGATGAAAATGAAATCTTATTTGTTGTTGATGCAACAAAGGATGTTTTATTATCAACTTTATCAGCTAAACCATTCTTAATTAAACCAAATTTAGCGGAATTAAATGAACTATTTGAAACAAATTACCAATTTACTCAAAAAGCAGAAATTGTTGCTTTAGGAAAAAGATTGCAAGAACAAGGGGCACAGAATGTTTTAATTAGTAGTGGTAAGGATGGGAGCATCTTAATTACTCCAACAAATGTTTATGTTGGTAATACTGCAACAGGACAATTAATTAATTCAGTTGGCGCTGGTGATTCAATGGTTGCTGGATTTGTTGGAGCATATTTAGCAACAGATGATTATCAAGAAGCAATGTTAACTGGTATTTGTGCTGGATCAGCGACAGCATTTAGTCAAGGGATTGCTGACAAATTGTTAGTGGAAAGTTTAAAGCAACAAATCAAAATTAGTACTTTTAGATAAAAAAAATGATATTTAATAATATCATTTTTTTATTTTATGTCATATTGTTCATTGCCGTTACAATTATAGTTTATGCCCAAAAAAATAGAGTGCACCCCAAAAAGTAAGTATTAGTAAAAAAGGTTTATAAACTTTTATTTATTATATCCTTTTCTTTGCGGCTTGAATATCATTTATTTCATTTTTTAACATCATTAATATATTCGTCATGCGATAAGTAAATATTGTTATGAATTGTTGCTTTTTTTAATAAAGAATGAAAACT
>NZ_RCOO01000282.1:0-1083 GCF_003987485.1 Spiroplasma endosymbiont of Megaselia nigra | reverse complement strand
AAAAAGCGTATTAAATAATTATTTACGCGATATGACAACGAATTATAAAACTAGCTTCTTATTACCACACGACTATGAAATACCAACATTTAATTACCCACAATATGTATTACCACCAGTGCCATATAATTATAAACCTTATACAAAAGATATTATGCCCGCTGGTGTAGTCCAACCATTAAAAGCTAAAATTACAGCGCAGCCACAGTGTAAAATAACCGATATTCAAATAGGGACTATGTTTATGGTTAATATATTTGATGATATAGCAGAATACAAAGGTTATTATGAAATTGAAATTGATTTAAAACAAATTGATCCAACTATTCAAAGTATTAGTAAATTTATTAGTTCATATAAAACTATTGAAATAAGTAATCTTAATAATTTACAAGTTGAATGCGGATTACCAAATATAGAAAATTTTATTCCTAATAGAAATATTGATATAATTAGTGGAATTGATGATTGTAGTAATAATTTATTTTCATTAGAAAATATAACTTTAAAAAATATTGGTTTATCACAAATTGATAATATTAATTTTGATAATACCATAACTTTATATACTAAAAATATAAAAGTAAATGATACTGAAACTAAATATGCTACTGCTGTTGCTACTGGTTTACCTTTTAAAGGGTATTCTACAATATATGAAACATCAACTATTAATAGTGTAAGATTTTTATTGCAAAAAACATTTTTACCTAAATATGGAGTTAATAATAAAATTAAGGAAACATATTTGCAGGCATATTATACAAATGATATGAAATTAAAAATTAGATTTACAAAAATAATATTGCCACTTTTACAGTTTTATTATATAGATGCTTATAGAAAACAAAAATATTTTGGTAATGATAAGGATATTATATTAGATATTAATAATTCAAATGTATTGGGAATTAGAAATAAAAGTGATAATCCAGTTAAAATTACATTTAAACCAAATTAAAAAATAAAAAGAGATTATTAAATTACAATGTTTCTTTTAACTGAGAATATGAAATAAAAAACCTTTCTAGGTTATTATTAAATATATAAAGTTAGGAGAAACATTTTTTATATGGCAAAGGG
>NZ_RCOO01000281.1:0-1083 GCF_003987485.1 Spiroplasma endosymbiont of Megaselia nigra | reverse complement strand
ATTATCATTTTCATCCGTGTATTTTTCATAAGATACTTTTAAACTTTTAGAACGAAACATTGAAACTCTTAAATTATTATATCTTTTATCTAGTTCTTTGTCCGTTAAAATTTCTTTTTCTTCAGCATGTATCATTTCGTCAGTTCATGCCGATATAATACCGCTACCTTTACCAACTTTTCCCATAATTTTATTACCATTAGCATAACCCGCAAAAGCAATGCGAACACAACTAGGAAAAACAATTTCGCCACCTTCTTTAACATTTTTAGGTCAAACAATGCCATTTTCATTGTCAGGTCCTATATCAACTCCGTATTTATCATATAAATAATTACAGACATTAATTGTATCGCCAAATGTAGTATCTTCATGTGTATTGGCATATCTTCGTAAAATATTAGATGAAGCATCATTAAAGTTACAAGCAAAAAATAATTTTTCTGCTAAATGATTTCATGTTTTATTAGTACCACGCCCGGCTGAAACAAACTTAAAAAAACAGGATGAAGTAAAATATCTAGCATAACTATCACCAACAAAATCTTTAAATACTTCTCAATCAAAACCAAAATTATAGTCACTAAAATTTAAATCATATTTTTTATTTAAATATTCATAACTAGTAATTCGTTTTTTATTATTAATTTTATTAAATTCCCTCATTTTTAATTATCATCCTTTTTAAGATTTTATTTTATAATTTAATTATTAATTATTAGCAAAGTAATTTAACTAAAAATTATATTATTTAGATATTTTTTATTTTATTAGAAAAGGAAAAGATAGTAGGGGATTAATGTTCTCTCTCAAACAATTTTATAAAAACAAAATTAAAATATAAAAACAATTAATTTAATTCGCCTGCACTCACCATCAAAGTTAAAGTGCAAAGGCGATATTTTTTTAATTGATATTGTTTATTTTGTTATTTGACACAAATACCCCCCATGACAAGTCACCCATGTAGTTAATTTAGAAATTCTTATCCAGTTCTAAAACAGTCAGCTACTGCTACGCACACGATTTTATTTTTATTCTTGTTATTAAATGTTATGAATGCACCACTACGCGTCTAACTTA
>NZ_RCOO01000280.1:0-1091 GCF_003987485.1 Spiroplasma endosymbiont of Megaselia nigra | reverse complement strand
AGAAACAAACTTAAAAAAACTTGTAGAAGTAAAATATCGGGCATAACTATCACCAACAAAATCTTTAAATACTTCTCAATCAAAACCAAAATTATAGTCACTAAAATTTAAATCATATTTTTTATTTAAATGTTCATAACTAGTAATTCGTTTTTTGTTATTAATTTTGGTAAAATCCTGCATTTTTAATGCACCCCCATTTTTGATAAAATAATATTAAGTATTAAATATCATAATTTATTAACTAGCATAATTTAAAATAATTTATTTAATTAAGAAAGGAAATTATAAAATGGAATTAAAACAAAATTTATTACAAGATTATAAAAAAGATAAAATAATAGAAACAAACAATGAAATTAAAAACTTATTTATTAATAGAGATAATGAGATATTTAAATTATATCAACAAGGACAAATATTACAAGGATATAAGGTGATATCAAAATTGCCAAAAACAATTAAAACAGAATATGGAGATTTTCCCATTAAAAGAAGATTATATGTTAAATATGATGAAGAAAAAAAACAAAATATAAATCGTTATCCTTTAGATGAAGAATTAGGTTTAAAAAAATACGAAAGAATCGAAATAAATTTAAAAGATAAATATATGTATTTTATTGGTGATGGAAAAAGATATAAAGATATTTTACATACAACAGAGAATGCAAATATTAGCGAAAGAACAATATCTAATATTTTTAAAAATGCCGATTTAGAAGAAACCGATTACATTAGTAATAAAAATAACAATAAAATTAAAATTCCAAATAATGTTTTATATATTCAAATTGACGGAGCTTTTGAACCAATGCGAGAAAATAAAAAAAGAGTTGAAAATAAAATATTTCTTGCTACTATGCATATTGGTGTTGATGAAGAAAAGTCAACAAAAACCAAAATAAAAATGAAAAAGAAAAAAGGCGTTTTTCAAATGATGAATAAAAATCATAAGAATAAAAATGAGAAATCAAATATTGATAATTTTATTGATAAAATTTTTAAATCAATGGATACTTATGATATTAATGAAGATACTAAAATATTAATATTAAGTGATGGTGAAAAACAAATTAAAAAAATTTATA
>NZ_RCOO01000039.1:0-8960 GCF_003987485.1 Spiroplasma endosymbiont of Megaselia nigra | reverse complement strand
GTGTATTTAAAATTCCTTTTTTAAAATTTCTTTGTCATGAATCAAGTGTTTTTATATTTACTTTATATTTTTGTGCAATATAAGTAAGCGATGTTTGTTCAATTTATTTTACTGTATTTTTTCGAAATTCTGCAGTATATGTTTTAAATTTTTGTTCTTTTCCTGCCATTAAAAAATGCACCTCCTCTAAAAGTTTAGTAAAGTTCTTTTTTAATTTTACTTACTTTTTGGGGTGCAGTCTTATGGCTTTGGCATTTGACAAAAACTTATTATAATTATGACTACCAATACCACTATCCATTTTATTTAATGAAATTGCTGATGTATTAAATGTTATATCGTTTAAAGTATCCGAATTATATCTTGAATTAGCTAATCCCTGTATTTCAATCGTAAAACTAGAATAATTTTTTTTAAATGTATTTCAATCATCAGCATATTGTTTTCAATTAAATGAAATTGTTCTGGAGTTAGGATGCGGATCACAGGTCCCTCCATCTCAACAAACTCGTTGTGAATTGGATCAAGTTTGTTTATCTTTAAAAGTTGGATATGTTGGGTCGATATTATATTGACTATTAGAAATATTATTTAAATAATTTTTGGTTAAATTTATTGCCTTTGATGAAAAAACAGTTGAGCCTAAAATTGATAACAATAATGTACTTAACAATATATTTATTCAATTCTTCCAATAATATAATAACTTAAGTAATAAGTCAAATTTTTTTATAAACTTGACTAACATTTTAGACTGTGTACCTACCCACATAAGTTCAGTTTTCTAAAGTCTATCTTTTCTTCTCATAAACTTTCTACATTTATAGGAAACATTTGATATTTTACAAAAATTTGTTCATTATTAAAAAATAATTATTTTTTATAATTATACTTAAGAACAATTTGGCGAGTATTTTCCGAACCAATTGACTTTGAAATTACTTCTGGAAATTTTAGAACATTACTATGAACTAATTTTCGTTGTTCTTTATTCATAACAGGCAATAATTGATCTTTTTTTGATGATAAAACTCTCTTAACAACACTTTGTACAGCTTCTAATAACATTAATTTATCATAATTAAAAATAATAATAAATTTAAAATCATTTTGAAATTTACGACTAATATATGTGTGTAATAATGTTTCTAAAATAAAAACAAAATCAAAAATATTAATATTTATTTTAAAACCTCTAATATTTAATGTAATTAAAAATTGCTTATTAGAATATGAAAAAGACATCTCATAATCTTTCGTTAATAACATATCTTTGATAATACTATCTAAATGTTCTTTACAAAAAGAAATAATATCATTAATTTCAAAAAAGGTTACTTCTAGTCGCTGAAAAAATCATTTTGTTGATAATTCAGTTTTATAAAAGAAGTTTTTATTTGAATTATTTAAAAATTCTCTAAATTTTTTTTGCGACTTAAATTTTTTTATGAAAATCATTAATCTTTATTTTTTTTCTTACTATGTAAAGAAAATTTAGATTTTTTAGGTTTTGATTTAACCGGATTATAAGAAATTTTATCGGCATTATTTGTTTTTACTTGTTTTGTTTTTGTAATTTCAACATTTTCAATATTATTAGTTGTTTTTAAATGTTGTTTTCTAACAAATAAATGTTTAATTATTTGTCCAAACGATTCTTTGTTTTTATTTTTTTTACTTCGTTTCTTAACTCGTAAGAAATGAAATCCTAATGTTTGTAAAATTTGAATAAATGCTGAGAAAATTCAATAAATAGCAACCCCAGATGCAATTGAAATTGTAACTACAAAGAAGACAACAATCATTACTCCTTGCATAATAAATTGCCGTTTACGTGCTTTTTTCTGTTCCTTTGTAATAACTCTTGTTTTACGAAGATTTAAAATAGTTGGTAAAATCATCGAAAGAATTTGAATAGGCAAATATACAAATAATAAAGATAAATAAACATAATTCCCACTAGTAATCATATCTCATGGCTTTTCAATTAAAGAAATTTGCCCAATTGTCGCAATTTTTAATTCTCGTGTTGCTCTAACAACAGTATACATCGCAATTAAAAACGGAATTGATAAAAAAGACGAACCAATTGTGGATAATGGTGAAACTCCTTCTTTGCGATACAACTGCATCATTTCCATTTGTTGCTTTTGTTTTGCCGCTGGATCTTTTGAACCCTTATATTTGGCCTGAATTTCTGCTTGTTTAATTTGCATTAATTGCATTTTGTCTTGATTTCGTTGTGCTTTTCAACTAAACATTAAAGTAATTAAACGCACAATTAATGAAGTTAAGAATAATGCGCCAATAATTCCTGCACCATTATCTAATCCACCAAAACCATAAATTAAATTAACTAAAATTCAAGCAACAGGAAACACAAAACAACCATAAAATGGTGAAGATGTTTTAACAAAAGCATCAGATCATGTTCTAATTGCTAAATATGGATATTCATATAGTTGTCCATTTTCAAAATGAAAAAAGTGTTCTTTCCCAACATTATCGTATCCTAAAATAATTTCAAAGAAAACTCCTGGTTTATATACTTTCTGACCAGAAACATCTAAAATTTGGGCAGTCCCATATTTTGGAACCATCATTTGCCCACAACCTCATAACATTGATATAATTAAAAAAATATACAGGGCTAATTTTGTTCATTTCCAAGCAATTGAATATCAAGGTTTTCGTGTTCTTTTCCCATCGGATAAAATATAATCACGATAGTTCACTATTTCACCTCCTTTTTACATTTTGATTTGATTTAATAAAATTTCTTTATTAATTAAATAACTATTGTTAAAATATGATTTTCGAACAATAATGATTTGATCATAACCTTCTGTTACTGAAAAATCAAAATTTAACATACTTCGAATTTGTCTTTTTACCTTATTTCTAACAACGGCATTTCCTAATTTTTTACCAACAGATATTCCAAAACGATGATAATTAAGATCATTTCTTTTAAAATAAATAAAATAAGGGTTAGTTTTAATAAAAGAACGATTATTTATTATTTTTTGAAATTCATAATTTTTTTTAACAATAAATTTTTTTTTCACATTTCGACACAAATAGAAAAATAAAGTATTTTACCAGCATTTTTAAGCTGATAATACTTTTCTTCCTTTCGCTCTTCTTTTACTTAAAACTTTACGGCCTGAAGCTGATTCCATTCTTGCTCGAAAACCATGTGTTCTTTTATGTTTAATTTTACTTGGTTGTCACGTTCTTTTCATTACTAGCACCTCCTTATGATATAAATTATTAAGACATCATATAAATAATATCTTAATTAATAAAAAATATCAATTAAAATAATATTTTTTAAAAAATAAAAATGGAGATTGATATGCTTTCTCATCTCCATTTATCTTTTTGCCTATAATAATATTATTTTGTGTAATTTGGTGGTTCTTTGGTAATTGCAATATCATGTGGATGTGATTCTTTTAAACCATTATTTGAAATTTCCACAAACTGAGCTGTTTTTTGCAATATTAGAATATTTTTTGCACCACAATAACCAAAACCGCTCCGTACACCACCAATAAATTGAAATAAAATATCACTTAATTTACCCTTTAATAAAACTCGTCCTTCAACTCCTTCTGGAACTAATTTACGATTTTTATCTTGAAAATAACGATCAGCACTACCTTTTTTCATAGCAGCTAATGAGCCCATTCCCATATATGTTTTATATTTTTTACCTTCAACAATCATTTCTTCACCAGGTGCTTCAAATGTTGATGCAAAAACTGAACCCATCATTACTGCATTAGCACCAGCTGCAAGTGCTTTAACAACATCTCCAGAATATTTAATTCCACCATCAGCAATGACTGGAATTTCTTTTCCTTTACAAACCTCATAAACATCATTAATGGCTGTCATTTGAGGAACTCCAACTCCAGCAACAACTCTTGTTGTACAAATACTTCCTGGTCCGACACCAACTTTAATTGCATTAGCACCAGATGCAATTAAATCTAAAGCTCCTTGAGCAGTAACAACATTCCCAGCAATTAAATTAATCGTTGGAAAAGCTTTTTTAATTTTTTTAACCATATTAATAATACCTTGACTATGACCATGCGCTGAGTCAACAACAATTACATCAACCCCAACGGCAACAAGTTTTTCAACACGTAATAATGTATTTTCATCAATTCCAACGGCTGCACCTACTCGTAATCGTCCTTGTTCATCTTTACAAGCATTAGGATATTCGTCACGATTATTAATATCTTTAATGGTAATTAACCCAATTAACACATTTTTTTCATTAACTATTGGTAGTTTTTCAATACGATTATTTAACAAAATATCTTTTGCTTGTTCTAAATCAATATTTTCATAAGTTGTAATTAAGTTTTTTACAGTCATAAATTTATCTACAGAAGCAGTTAAATCATGACATGCTCTAATATCCCGATTTGTAATTATTCCCAATAATATGTTTTCTTCATCAACAATTGGTAAACCAGAAATACGATACTGAGCCATAATATTTTCAGCATCCTGAACTGTCATTGTTGGTTTTAATGTTATCGGATTAATAATAAAACCTGATTCGTTACGTTTAACTTTTTCAACTTCTGCTGCTTGTTTATCAATTGATAAATTTTTATGAATAATTCCAATTCCACCCTCGCGAGCAATTGCGATTGCCAATTTTGATTCAGTAACAGTATCCATTGCTGAAGATATAAAAGGAATATTTAATTCAATATTTTTTGTTAGTTTAGTTCTTAAGTCAATCTGATATGGTAAAATATCTGATTTTTGTGGAACTAATAGTAGATCATCAAAGGTATAAGATTTTTTAATTTGCATGTTTGTTCCTCCAAAATATTTAATACAAAAAATTTAATAAAAGAAACATGACCATTAAAACCAATTAACAAACAGTCTTAACAAATTAAAAATAAATTAAGACCTATAGTATTTAATTTAAGGTTAACTGTAGAGACACTAGACCATATTTCTAGTATATATAGGATTATTGTAAGTATTAAATTGTATTAATTATAACAAAAAAAGTAAAATAGACCAATAAAATTTACATTTAAATTGTAAAAACTATACCTATGTATCTACCAATATAAGTTCACTTTTTTAAAGTTTTTAAAGTTTATCTTATTTTCTCATAAACTTCGTGCATTTATAGGAGACATTTGATATTTTACAAAAATTCGTTCATTATTATATCAATTAATGTACCAATCCACTTTTTCTTTAACAAAATTAAAGTTACTAAAACTATATTTTAAATTATATAAACATTTCCTAAAATCATTTAAATTTATCAATTAGTACTGCATATTAACTACATAAAATTCTTAAACAATATGTCTAAAAGTTCATTATCAAATAAATAATTTGAATTTAAAATATCATCTTCAGTAGCAATGCTATCTTTACTTATTAACGGAGTAGGAATACGGTCAATAGTTCCCAAAGCACTTTGAAAAAATGGCATATTTTCACGCATCATATTTATAAAACTTGGAATAAATATAGATCCAAAAACATAAGTACTTATTAATAAAGCACCAAATATACCTTCTTTATTAAACAAAGAACTATATAAATCATTCCCATTTATACTTAATTCTTGCCCGATTCTTATATTATTTTCTCATATATCGGGGTCTCTAATTATATATTCAGTTTTAAATGGATCTTCATTTGGTCTAATTCCTGAAATTGAAATACAATGTCCCATTCCTTTACTATTAAATGTTCCCATTATAACAGGAGTACTAAAATAAAGCGAAGTTCATACTAACATTTGAAATAATATTATTCTTATTTTTTTATCATTAAATAAATTATGAAAGAAAAAATTATGAAAATCAAAATAAGAATATCTACCCACTAAACTTTTACTAACTTCAGGATCATCTTTTAAAAATTTATAAATAGCATAAAGGTTTAATCAATTTTTAGTAATATCATTGATTTTATATTTTTCTAAAAAATGATTAAAAAGTTCACTTTGTGATAAAGAAACATTAGTATTTTTTGCAATATTATTAATTAATAGATTCTCTAATACTGCTAAAGTACAAAAACTATAATGTATTTGAGAATTTATTGGTGTAGGCATTGTTGTTTTTTTTAAAATCAATTTCTTTTGTTTTTCAATCATCTTGATGAACATTTTTATATTGAATAATGGGTTGTTTTTTTCTATCCTGAAATAAAGAAAAATGAACTACTGTTGGAATTTTCCCCTTTCATAAAGGGGGAACAAATGGTAAAACTACTGCATTATTTTCTTGAATATCAGTTACATAAATTTGATTCAAGTCAAATCTAGCATTTAGTTGTGATATTCTATTAATAATAATTTCGGGAGTATTATCCGATAACTGTCCTAAATAAGTGTTAGTAATAACACTTGAAAAAGGAATCGGTGCTGAAACTTGCTCTGGCTCATCAATATCCATTTTATTTTCTTCTTGATTAGTCTCTCTTGTTAAAACAAAATTATAATGATTATAGTTAATATAGTAAATATATATATGATTAATTTCATTTTGATTTTGATTTTCTGAATAAAAAAGTTCGTTATTCCTAATAATATTAGTGTTTAACATATTAGTTATTGATTCAATTTCAATAGATCCTGCCCAAGTACCTATTAGCATCATATTATTCAAATAATTTTCAATTAATTGTTCCTCTGATAAATTATCTAATCCTAACACTCTTACTTCAGCTAAAATTGCGCTACTAAATGTTGCACGATTTTCACCACGAAATCTATACAAGTTAGAATTTATGTAATCAACAACACGATTACGAAAAACAGTTTCTACTAAATGAATAGTTATCCTGTTATTATATAAATTATGCCCACTACCATGATTTGTTAATTTAAATTGACTAAATAAATTTTGAACATATGATAAATGATTTAAATTTTCTTCACCAAATAATTGGATAAATCTTGTTCGGAATGCTTCATTATCATTTCGGACTGGTAGCAAAAAAGCCATTACAACAGATCAAAATAAACAATTACCATTTGAAGGAACATTATATAAATAGCTTTAATTATTTTGCAATTTATTATTTGTTCTTTTCCTACGTTTAAATTCATCATAATAATATAAGCTTTCTTGCTTGTTTTCTATTTTTCTATTATTAATTGTATCATGTACGATGAAGCGGCAAAAAACAACTCTTGTTAAATAAAAAGGGTTGTTTTTTTATTTATAAACCCATAATTATTAATTAATTCAGAGAAAGGACAGCATCTTAAATTCTTAAAATAGAAACTTTTTATCACAACTTTTTTGTTAACTTCAAGTTGTGTTACACATTTAATAAATATATTAGAAATCTTTACAAAATGTACCTATTTTTTCTCCTTGTTTAAGGTGTTGTCCTTTCTCTGTTTCAATTAATTAATTTTGCTAATAAATAAAAAAATAATATCAAAGAAAGGAATGAGTAATGAAAATTAATAAGCAACAAACAATATGTGATGTTGATAATTGCTATAAAGCAATATCATTAATTACTCAAGAGTTTTCATCAAATAAGGTTTTATGAACATGTGAAAAACACAAAAAATTATTGAATAAAACTAAAAATTGAAAACAAAAACAGTTTTATCAGAAATTAGAAAATTCAAAAATTATCTTTGATTGAGAAACTGGTTCTTTAAAACTTTGATTTTATAAAAATTAATAACTTAATGTAGTGTGGAACGGTTATTTATTAATAACTAAGTACGAAATGAATTGTTTATATAATTCATTTTCCACAGCCGGCCGAGGCAAGTACTGAAATAGTGTATGAGGAAAAATGTAAATCTGCGCTGGTTATATTTAATAACTAAGCGATAGTGGTGATAAGTGCAAGGTCAACATCGAACCACAATAAATAATAGAGATGGTCACTTTATAAATAAATTTGCGATAGATATTACTTCTTAGAAGTGGCAGCGGTTTTAAAAACCACAAAGCCAGCACTAGGCTCTTCAAGGTGCAAGTGAATTTATTTTAAAAACTGAACGTGTCATAGTGGGCAGCGGAACGAAGAGAGAGAAATTCTCTGGTTCTACCTTATAAAAACAACTACAAAATTGTAGTCATTTATTTAGTATTACTAAACAATTATAGTTGTATAAGTAAACAAATATTAAATAATATACTGCACCGCTCACCCCCGGAGTGAAGCGGGCGGTGAAAGTAAATAAATGGAGGGTATATGAAAAAGTTAAATAAAAAAACTATTAACAAATTAAATGAATTAATGCTTAAAAGTTATTCAGTATCATTTGAAGAAATGACTGATGAACATTGAGCATTAAATACTAAAAAGAATTAGGAGAAATAAATTATGAACAAAAGATACTTATTAGTAATGAAAAGTAAATATGGTGATTTCAAAACAGAATTCTTTTATACATTAGAAGAAGCAAAAATTACTGCTGATGTTGAAAATAAAAATGGTTGATTACCAACTATCATTGATTTAGAAAATACAAATATTAAATGAAAAGGATGTGAATAATATGTGAAAAGATGAAAATGGTTATGTTTATACTGAAGAAAACTTATTTAATATGGCATTAGAAGAATGTAATTCAGAAGAAAGTGCTTATGAATATATTGATAATTTAATTATTGATCTAAATTTGGAGGAAATTTAATTATGTCAGATTTAAAGTTAAATAATCAAATTAAAAATATTACTTATCCATTTTATTTAAAGGGAAATAATTTTAAAGAATTAAGTTTAAAGGCATTAACAATTAAAAAATGAATTGATGAAAACGGACAAGAATTAACAGAATTTATATATCGACAACAAGCTTGATTAATAAATGGAGGATATAAATCACAATCACTAAAAGATTTAAAACTAGTAGTTTCAAAAATTGATTATATTTTTAGAGAACCATTAGAATTAATAAAAAATTTTAAAGATGA
>NZ_RCOO01000279.1:0-1098 GCF_003987485.1 Spiroplasma endosymbiont of Megaselia nigra | reverse complement strand
ATTTTTCAGAAAAAACCTATTTTATTAAGTGTAAAAGATACTATCTAACGATTAATCCAATAAATATAAGTATTTTTACAAAATAAAAAGCACTTTATTTTTTTTCAATAAAGTGCTACATTTGCATTTACAATTTACAGTTTTAAATAAAAATAAAATTATCTTAAACTTGGCAAATAAAAAGTTAAAAACTCATGTCAAAATTCTCATGCTTTGGTTTTTAATGTATCATTTGTTAAAAATCAGTATGAAAATCCTTCGGCAAAAAATTCAAAAGAACTTTTAAAAGAATATTCGCTAAGATGAAATAATTGAAAATTTTTTCTCTATCCAAATTGTGGAAATTATTAATTTTTTTTACTAAAAATTCTTTTAGATGTTCAATAGGATTAATATTCCTAGAAAGAGAATAAAATTGAATAATATGACCAATTTCATGAAATAAAGTTTTAAAAATACTATTTGATGTTTTAAACCCACTTGTTCATTCATAAATTGCTGTGTTTGCATAGTCACATTTTAAAGTGGTCGAATTAAGAACAACTTGTCTATTACCTGAATTAGCATATCCTCAAACATTATTTAAATTTTCAACTTTAATTTGTCTTAAAATATCATTTACATTATTTTTGTTAAAAATATTTGCAAGAATATTATAGAATAATAATATTAGTTCTTTTAGTTGTTCTTTATAAGTATTACAAAAATTTTTAACAATGTATTCTCAGGAAGTTTTAATATTTTGGTTTAAAAAAGTTAATAGTTCTTGAAAAGAAGTAAATTCTTGTTTTTCATAAAATGGTAAAGCAGAATTTTGTGTTTGACTTAAGTATGGGAAGAATTGAGCAATTAAGAAGAGATGCTCATAATAATTTGATACAAATAAGAGAAAATATACGAGATAATAGACATTGAATGGTATTTCCTTTTAATGTTTATAGTTAATATATTCCCGATACTGAAACAGGTTGAAAACCAAATAATGCTAAACCAAGTGATTATGGTAGTTATTCACGAATATTTGATAATATGGAAAGTACTATTGCACAATGACAAGGTAGTTTAAAAATAGTCCAAAAATATAAAGGTGAAGAAATT
>NZ_RCOO01000038.1:0-9096 GCF_003987485.1 Spiroplasma endosymbiont of Megaselia nigra | reverse complement strand
TCTTAGTTTATCAAATGTATTTTCTAGTAATATATTTAACAATTAACTAATAATTAAATAAAACAATTATTTAAAAATTTTTTAAGAAAAGAAAGGATGAATTTTTCAGAAAAAACCTATTTTATTAAGTGTAAAAGATACTATCTAACGATTAATCCAATAAATATAAGTATTTTTACAAAATAAAAAGCACTTTATTTTTTTTCAATAAAGTGCTACATTTGCATTTACAATTTACATGTAAAATAATTATCAGATTTATGTTAAAATTTTGATTATGGAATAATATACTAAGTATTATTTAAATTTTCATAGTTTTAAAAAACAATAAAAATGAGCAAGAATGATGAGGTGAAGTTATGCAGAAAAAAACAGCACAAAAATATGGATTTTTTATGTGCTTTTGTATGGTTGTTGGAACAGTTGTTGGAACAGGAATATTTTTTAAAAATGAAGGTGTATATGGATTAACTAGTGGGAATGGAGTTCTAGGTTTAATTGCATGGATAATTGGTGGTCTAATGGCTCTCTCATTTGGATTATCATTTATGGAAATTTCATCAGCAAAACAAGATTCAAATTCAGGTATTGCTTTGTATGCAAAGATGTTCGGGGGAAAATGGTTTGGTCGTGTAGTGAGAAACGCTATGAACCATATTTATATTCCGTTAACAACTTTTACTGTTGCGTATTATACAACAAAAGCTTCAATTTGAGCTTTTGGTGGTGGTTTGACCGCAGAAATCGTATTTAGTGAAAAAGTTGGAGGTTATGCTAATTATCAATTAATTTTAACAAGTTTTTCAATTATTTATACTGTTTTATTAATTTATATTTGTACTTATTTAGAAAAAACAGGAAAATATATTCAAATGACAACCGTTGTTTTAAAATTAATTCCATTAATTTTAATTGGTTTAATTGGAATGTTCTTTTTTAATAATGACCCTAGTGCATTAAGTAAGAGTGGTTTAGGTGATCCTGATAAATATAAATTAGTTGCAAATAAAACTGGATTGGAAATGATTTTAATGGCTTTGCCAGGGATTCTATTTTCATTTGATGGTTTTTTATCAACAACATATATTCAAAAGGATGTTAAAAAACCAGAGCAAAATATTCCATTAGCTTTAGTATTAGGTTTAGCATCAGTAACAATACTTTATTTACTTGTTTCAATTGGAACTTTAAATTTAGATGCTAAAGGAAGTGTTGCTGTTGCTGGGGGTAAAATTTTTAGTAATCCGGTTATTAATAAAATTTTTGAACGAATTATTTTCTTCTTTATTTTAATTAGTTCTTTTGGAACTTTAAATGGATATAGTTTTTCTTTAGTTAAACTAAGTCATTCATCAATTGAAGATAATTTTATTATTGGTGCAAAACTATGGAATAAAATTATGAAAAAATATAGTATTAATTTTGCAATTTTTTTAGCATCAGTTATGATTACATTAATATGAGGACTAATTATGGGTATTCCAACTATTTTTGCAAAAGAAACTTATAATTTTTACGATTTTATTAGTAATGCAGGTGTTGTGATGGCATTTCTGATGTATGGAACAATTATTGCTTTGGGAATATGAAATCGTTATCATCAACGGATTGCAACAATTAAAAATTGATATTTTCTTCCAGCTGCAGTTATTAGTGTACTTTGTATTATTGCTATTATTGAATATAATATCTATTCATATTTTTTAAATGCTATTGTAATGCCAGAAAAAACTGGTCCCATTTTAGCAATTGCATTATTATTGCTAATTTTAGTTTTGCCATGATTTGGGATATGAATGAAAGATAATGATACAATTAATAAAAAGTTAACTATGACAATGTCATTTAATGATAAAAATTCTAGTAAGGATTTAAAAAGAAATTTAGTAGAAAATTCAGATACAAAAGAAAAGGATAAGACATAATTTATTAAATGCTAATGTTTTATTAATTTTTAACTTTGTTATAATAAAATAGTATTAATTTAAAAGTTATATTAAAAAGAGAAAGGATATTATTTCATGAAAAAAATACTAGTTTTTTTAGGAACAATTAGTATAACTCCCAATGTAATACCTTTAATAGGTGCTGTCAGTATGTATGATAAACCAACAAGTTTAGCGCAAACTAGTAGCAAAAGTAGCATAAATAAAATTACATATTCTTATAATTTTTTTACGTAAACAACAATTTTATATGCTGTTTTTGAACCCTCATTTTGAGAACATATTAAAGTTAATTATAGTATTAATAGCAAATTAGGTTTTAGTAATGTGTTGATAAATAGAATGTTTAAATCTGTTGAAATTGATTCAAATGTTAACGAAGAAAAATATCTTCTTGGGTTAACAGAACAAATATATGATAATTGAGAGACTATTAATTCTGTTTGAAATAATAGTGATAAGTTGTCTCCTATTGAAATAGAAGTTTCAATTGCAAAACGAATGAATTCAGATTGATTTGATTTCCATAACATATTTTATGTTTCAAACTATATTTCTGCTACAATACAATCTAATTAACCAGTTTTTATTGTTAGGTTATTAAAAATAAGAGTACTAAGAATTTTAATGTATTCTTATTTTTTATTTATTATTTATTATGTTTTATTTAAATTATTTTCGTTGGTGAAATTATTTAAAAAGGATAAAAAATATTATTGATTTAGGAATTTTATTACTTTAAGTCTTATTTGATTTATAAATTGTTAATGTATTTGTTAAAAGTCCTAAATTTATAATTTAGGTAAAAATATTTTTTAAAAAAGGGGTCTTGGAATGGCAAAAATAATAACTAAATTTAAGAGAAATAATAAAGAGTTTAAGGGACGAAAAAAAGAAATTGGTTTTTTAAAAACTGATGAGATTAAACAAATTTCCCAGTTTTCTCAAAGCGAAATTTTAGAACATTTTGAACTTAAAAATTTTGGTTTAACTTATGATGAAGCAGAACAAATCTGTAAAAAATATGGTGATAATTCGCAAGAAAAAATGAAATTTCATTGATTTAAACATTTTTTAAAAGTATTGTTAAATCCTTTTAATATTGTTTTGGCTTTAATTGCGATCTATAATATAATTAGTTATTTTACTTTAGGTGGTGATAGTTTTGAAGTTATTGGAGTTATTATTATTGCTATTATGATTATTATTAGTACTACAATTGCATATGTTCAAGATATCCGCAGTTTTTTCGTGACAAAAAAACTAACAGATTTAGTTAGTAACACAATTACAGTAATTCGATTAGAAGATGATGAAAAAGTTTCTGAAGTATCAGTTAAAAATAATACTAGTTTAATTCGAGAAGCAAAAGAATTAGAAATTCATGAATTAGTACCAGGTGATTTAATTTATTTATCAGGTGGGGATATGGTTCCTGCTGATGTTCGAATATTATGAAGTAATGAACTTTTTATTAATCAATCCAGTTTAACCGGTGAGTCGTTACCTGTTGAAAAACATGCTAGTTATAATCGTCATAAAGCAAGTTTACTAGAGTTAGAAAATATTTGTTATACGGGAACAAGTGTTGTTTCGGGTAGTGCAATTGCAGTTGTTATTGGTGTGGGAACAGAAACATATTATGCGACAATTTCAAAAACATTGCAAGTTAAACCACCAGAAAATAGTTTTAATCGTGGAATTAAAAGAACGACCTTATTACTATTATCATTTATGTTTGTAATGGTTCCCATTGTTTTTATTATCAATGGAATTACAAAAAATGATTGGTTATATGCTTTATTATTCGCTATTTCAGTTGCTGGTGGTTTAACTCCAGAAATGTTACCAATGATTGTGACTTCTAATCTTGCTCGTGGTGCCAGTCGAATGAGTAAAGCCAAAGTAGTTGTTAAAAAATTAGAAGCAATTCAAAATTTAGGGGCAATTGATGTTTTATGTACAGATAAAACAGGAACTTTAACAAATGATAAAATTGAATTGGTTGATTATCAGTTATTAGATAATAAAAAAGATGATCGTTTATTAACATATTTATATTTAAATAGTTATTTTTAAACGGGATTAAAAAATCCTTTAGATAAAGCAATTATTCATTATATTGATAATCATCATTTATCTAGTTTTAAGGATGATTATCAAAAAATTGATGAAATCCCCTTTGATTTTAATCGGCGTAAATTAACGGTTGTTATTTCAGGCAAAGACAAACATCATACTTTAATCTGTAAAGGGGCAATTGAAGAAATTATTAAAAATTGTACAAGAATTGAATATAAAGGAAAAGTTGAAAAGATAACAGAAGAACATTTACGAATGATTTCTGCAACAGCAGAACGAATGAATAGTGAGGGATTAAGAGTTATTGGATTAGCATATAACCATGGTCATGATGCCGATACTTATTATTCAACAAAAGATGAGAAAAATTTAATTTTTTATGGTTTTGTTTCTTTTCTTGATAAACCAAAACCTTCTGCAGCAAAAATGATTCAATTATTGCGAAAAAATGGAGTACAATTAAAAATTTTAACGGGTGATAATGAACAAGTCACAAGAGCAATTTGTGATCGAGTTCATTTAAAAATTCGTGGTGTTATAACTGGCGATTATATTGAAAAATTAAGTGAATTTGAACTCCGTGATGTTGTTGAACAAAATAATATTTTTGTTAAATTAAATCCATTACAAAAAGCAAAAATTATTACAGCTTTAAAACAAAATCAACATGTTGTTGGTTTTATGGGTGATGGAATTAATGATGCACCTGTTTTACGCCAAAGCGATGTTGCAATATCTGTTGATAATGCAACTGATATTGCAAAAGAAGCATCAGATATTATTTTATTAGAAAAGTCCTTATTAGTTATGGAAAAGGAAATTATTCAGGGACGACAAATTTTTGGAAATATTTTAAAATATATTAAGATTACAATAGCTTCTAACTTTGGCAATGTTCTGAGTATTTTAATTGCTTCAGAATGATTACCATTTCAACCAATGATGCCAATTCAAATTCTATTTCAAAATTTATTATATGATATATCCCAATTGGCAGTAGCATTTGATAAGGTTGATGTAGACTTTTTATCAAAACCACAAACTTGAACAACAAAGGATATTTTACCGTTTGTTTTTGTTAACGGACCTGTCTCCTCAATTTTTGATATTTTAACTTTTGTTGTTATGGGCTATTATTTTGGGGTTCTTGCCAATCCACAACACATCACAGCTGAACAAATTACTTTATTTCAAACAGGTTGATTTGTTGAAGGATTAGTGACCCAAACCTTAATTGTTCAAATGTATCGAACAAGAAAAATTCCATTCTTTCAATCAATGCCATCATGGCAATTATTGGTATCCAGCATTGCCGTCATTTTGATTGGAATGACCTTACCATTTACATCATTGGGGCCAAAACTAAGTTTAGTACCATTACCCACAATGTATTTTGCTTTCTTTGCTGCATTAGTGATTGGATATTGTTTAATGAGTCAAGGAGTCAAAGATTTATATATTAAAATTTTTAAGCGATGATTATAGATTTACTTTTAGTAAATCTATTTTTAATGCAAAATAAAAAAACATCTTGCTTTTACAAGATGTTTAAAATTATTCTTTAAATAATTCAAATAATGTTTTAATCATTACTCCAGTTCCACGCCCATCTTTAGTATCCGCTGTTCCAGCGATATCTAAATGAATATATGGTTTTTCTTCTACAAATTCACATAAAAAGGCAGCAGCAGTTGAACTACCAGCAAAGCATGAACTTTCAGCATTTGTTAGATCAGCAATTGGTGTTTTACGCATTACAGCAGTATGTTCTTCTAAAATTGGCATTCTTCAAATTCCTTCATGAGATTTAGAAGCTGTTTGTGCAAATTGTTCATATCATGCATCATTATTAGCAAAAACACCAGTTAATCATTTTCCTAAAGCTACTAGAATTGCACCAGTTAATGTTGAGGCTTCAATTAATTTATCCACATTTAATTTACGTATAGCATAAGTAATACCATCAGCTAGAACTAATCTTCCTTCAGCATCAGTATTATCAATTTGAACAGTTTTTCCGTTCATTGACGTAATAACTGATTCAGTTAAAGTTGCTTTTCCTCCAATTCGATTTTCTGTTAAACAAGCCACCGCAGCAATATTTGTTTTAACTTGTGCTTTTGCTAAAGCTAATACTGTTGAGCAAACAATAGCTGCTCCTGACATATCAAATTTCATTCCAGTTAATGCTGTTGATGGCTTTAAGTTATATCCACCACTATCAAAGGTAATTCCCTTTCCTATTAAGCCAACTTTTTCTTTTTTACTACTATCACCTAGATATTCTAAGATAACAACTCGGGGTTCTAAATAGCTTCCCGCATTAACAGCTAAAAGTAAACCCATTTTTTCTTTTTCAATTTCTTCTTTATCTAAAACTGTTACTTTTAAATTTGGGATTCCTTTTGCCATTGTTGTAATTTTTTCAGCAAAAACTTCTGGATACATTAAATTTGGTGGTGTATCTTGTAACATACGAGCAAAATTAACAAATTCCATTTTAATTTGAATTTCTTTAAAAATGGTAGGTGACTTCTCACAGTTATGGATTAAATTAATTGTATAAACTGATTTTTCTTTTTTATCTGTTTTTAAATTATAATTATCATTTAAAGCATATAGTGTTCCTTCTGATAGTGCTTTAAAAATATGAGTATTTGCTTCAGCACCTTTTTTGAAAGTGTCAACATCAATATTTAAACTATATTTAATTGTTTTCATAAAATTTTGGATAAAATCTTCAGCATTTTTAAAAGTTAATGCTTTTTCGAAATAAGCATAAATTGTTTTTTCTTCTGAAATTAAAGTTGTTGCACCGTTTTCTTGGACAACTAATGGGTTGATTTCATCACCTTTAAAAATTGCTTTTAGTGTTAAATCTTGTTTTTTGTCATTTAATAATACCATTGTAAAATTCCTTCTTTCTATATAGATAATTATATACACAATATTATAACATTATCTAGAATAACAATAAAAATATTTTGTTTTCCGTTATAATATAAAAAGGTAAATTTAGAAGAAAGAGGAGAAAAGAATGAAACGAAATGAAGCACCAGCACAATATAAATGAGATTTCAATCATTTATATTCCAATCATGAAGCATGGAAAAAAGATTTAGCAAAAATTGTAAAAAAATTAGAAGAAATTATCACCTTTAAAGGAAAATTAAATCAAATAGCTGTTTTTAAAAAATATATTTTTTTAGATGAAGAAATTGATTTAATTGCAAATAAAATGGGACAATATTTACATATGAGTGATATTGATACAACTGATTTATCATATCAAGAATTAGCAGGAACTTATTCAAATACTTTAAATCAAATTTCAAGTCAATTAGCTTTTGTTGCTCCCGAATTAAAAGCAATTGGTGAAAAAAAAATTATGACATGAATTAAAGAAGATTCTGCATTAAGTGCATATAAATATAGTTATCGTAAGTTTTTTAAAAATGCAAAATATATTTTATCAGAACGTGATGAAGAAATTTTAGCTTTAGTAACACGGTCACGAAGTGTAGCTTATGAATTGTATGATTTATTAGCATATGCTGATAAAAAGCCAACTTTTATTGATTATCAAGAAACAAAAACAGAATTAACAAATAGTGTATATAGTGAAATTATGGAGAAATCTGATCCATTAGGTGAACAAGAATTTCGAATTAAAACAGCACAATTGTTTTCTGAGCATTTAGTTGATAAAAAACATTCTTTTGCACGAATTTATGAGGGAATCATTCAACATAGTGTTGAATCTGTTCGCTTACGTGGTTATAAAAATACTTTACAAGCATCATTAAATAATGATGATGTATCTGAAGAAATTTATGCAAGTTTAATTAAATATGGTCGTGAAAATAGTCATTTATTTGTTCAATATAATGAGTTATTAAAAAAACATTTTAAATTTAAAAAGTTTTATCCAACTGATCGTAGTTTGAAGTTAGTTAAAAACATTGCATCATTAGATAAGAAATATACTGTTGAAGATGCAAAAAAAATGATACGTGAGTCCCTACAACCATTAAGAAATGAATATTTAACCCAATTAGAGTTAGCTTGAAGTGATCATCGCATTGATTACTTTGAAGATACTAATAAACGTAGTGGTGCTTATTCATCTGGTGGTTCAGGAGTTGAACCAATTATTTTAATGAATTGAGATGATACAATTGGTTCAGTTAATACATTAGCACATGAAGCTGGTCATTCTGTTCACACATTATTAGCAGATTTAAATAATAAATATCCATTAAATAGTTATCCAATTATTTTAGCAGAAGTTGCTTCAACAGTTAATGAGCACTTATTATTTGATTATTTATATAAATATGCTGAAAGTAAAGAAGAAAAAATTTATTTATTACAAAATCGAATTGATGAAATTATGGCAACTTTCTTTCGCCAAATTCATTTTGCTGATTTTGAATGAGCTGCGCATAAAATGGTTGAAAATAATGAGCCATTAGATGCTGATAAATTAGCAAATCTTTTTGATCAAAAAACTAATGAATTTGGTTATACTGTTTTTGATAAACATGAGTTACAACAAAAGACATATAGTTGACCACGAATTTTACATTTCTTTCATTCACCATATTATGTTTATAAATATGCAACTTGTATTGTTGCTTCATTTAAACTTTATAATGATGTCATTAATGGCCATCCAGAATATTTACTAAATTTTTTAAAACAAGGTGGTCGTAAAGAACCATTGGCAATTTTAAAAGATATCGGAATTGATTATACTGATGCTAATGTTTATAATGGCTTGATTACAAAATTAACAGAAATGATTAATAATCTTACTCAATTATTAAAATAGCATTATATTAGTTATAGAGTGCACCCCAAAAAGTAAGTATTAGTAAAAAAGGTTTATAAACTTTTATTTATTATATCCTTTTCTTTGCGGCTTGAATATCATTTATTTCATTTTTTAACATCATTAATATATTCATCATGCGATAAGTAAATATTGTTATGAATTGTTGCTTTTTTTAATAAAGAATGAAAACTTTCAATAACAATATTATCAGCACAATGATAATTTTTACCC
>NZ_RCOO01000004.1:0-23104 GCF_003987485.1 Spiroplasma endosymbiont of Megaselia nigra | reverse complement strand
TTATAGAAGGGTTTTAAAATTAAAAATGCCTCCAATTCAATTTGAATTAAAAAGCATTTTAAATTAAAAAAATAATTCTCAGTTATTTGAAACTGTGCATATAAATTATTTATGATTTTTTATTTTTTTGATACAATTAGTATAAATAAGTTTTAAAGAAATAAAACCATATAAAGGGGAGGAAACTTAACGAATGAAGCCAAACGAATCTACTAAGGCTGTTAAGGAAAAGAAAGAAAAAAAACATTTTCTTAAGAGTGTAGTAGGAGAGATTAGCCATCATAAAATGTTTACTTTAGTTGGTTCTGCTTTGGTATTAGTAATATCAATTATTATTTGAACAATTGCATCGGCGAGTAATGTAATTGTTGCTGGAGGGAGTACATCAGTTGCCCAAGTAATGGCAAATATTACGGAACAATATAAACGTGATAACAAAGAAGATATTTTATATAATTCATTAGGAAGTGCTGCTGCCTTAGTTGGTGTAAAAAATGGTAGTTATGCTTTTGGTTTTTTATCAAAAGATGTTAATTCAACGCCTAAACCAGGGGATAACCGCTCTAATTCTCAACAACTATGAGCAGATTATCATACTGGTCGTTTTGTTTTTGCCCGTGATTATATTATCTTGGTATATCATTTACCAAATGGTTGTCAAATTAAACCACACCAAGATTCGTTACAATTTCAAAGTTTTTTTGGTGGAGAAGGAACTGAATTAATTCGTAATATTTATACTGATCCAAATTTTACTTGACAACAAGTTTTTGGTTCGCAATTAGTTTGTAGTAGTGGTAGCAATAAATTTTATACTTTAACACGTGAGTCTGGAAGTGGGACAAGAGATTTTTTTGAATCAGCAGTAATTAAAAGCAAAAAATATGAAACAAATCAAGTAACTTCATCAAATGGTTCAATGTATAAAGCAATTTCAACTACTCCTGGGTCAATTGGTTATATTTCTTTTTCATATACTAAAAGAATTATTAGCAATGAAGATTTAGGGGCAAAAGCAATTGCTAGTGTTATTAGTAAAGGAAGTACAAAACCAGAATTACCATATAAAGTTATTGATAATAATTATGAATTTAATTTAGCTTATTCCTTAACAAGACCCTTTACTGGAATTATTAATTATCAAGGAAAACAATTCAATAATGCCTTACCTTTTATTGCATGAATGTTAGATCCATTACCATATTCAAAAACAAAACCAAAACTACGAAATGGGAAAGATAATCCTTATTATGACTTAAATTTTAAGTTAAGTCCACATGATGCTGCATATTGATATATCGAAGAAGGCGAAGAACCATTATCAATTGATGACTTTTTCTTCCGAAAGTATAATAATAATACAACTTTTGCAAAAAGTGGAAGAACAAATGATAGTGAAAAAGTAGCTTGAAATTTTAAATCAGATTATCAAAGTATTTGAGATATTATTGTGAAAAAGTTTCCCGAAAAATATCAAGCATATTCTGAATATGAATATAACGGAATGGAGAATTAACTATGGCCAAGAAAGAAGTCACGAAAGAAAAACAACCGTTTTCCCAAAAAATGACATTATGAAAAATTCGTTTTACAAATAATTTTCGCGGACGAAAACAAATTATTGATTCTACTTCAAAAATTATTATTTATTGTTTTGCGATTTTAACAATTTTAATTTTATTAACTCTAGTTGGTTTTATCATTTATAAATCAATTTATTTCTTCCAGCATTATCCTGGTGGTTTTTGAGGCTTTTTATCAGGTAATACTTGAAATGCTAATAATAGTAAATTTGGTATTTGACGAATTATTATTGCAACATTTTTTGTCTTATTAATTGCTTTACTATTTGCAATTCCGTTAACTATTTTTTCATCATTATATATTTCAGAATATTTAAGTCCAAGGATTAAACGTAAAGTGATTGGTATTATCCAATTGCTAGCTGGAATTCCATCTGTTGTTTTTGGATTATTTGCTTTAGCAATTTTAGGACCGCTTTTCATGTTAATGGGCGCTCCTTCAACCTCAAACTTATTAGTAACATCAATTACTTTAGCTTTTATGGGTTTACCAATTATGATTTCATTATCAATCAATGCTTTAGAAAATGTTCCTGATTCATATCGCTTTGGTTCATTAGCATTAGGATTAAGTAAAACCCATACAACTTATCGTATTGTTTTACGTTCAGCTTGATTTAAAATTATTACTGCTATTATGATGGGAGTTGCACGGATTATTGGAGAAACAATGGCGGTGATGATGATTGCTGGAAACGCACCAGATGGTTTAAAACTTGGAAATGGTTTTATTAATTTTATTTTTTCATCAATAGCAACTTTAGCATCAACAATTGGATTAGAAATGTTGGAAAATTCAGGACCAATGCATGAATCAGCATTATATGCAATTGGACTAGTATTATTTATTATCGTCTGTATTATTAATATTTTTATTATTTCATCACAAGCATTTCATAATCGAAAACGAAACTATCATGCTCGTAAAATAACAAAAGGTTTACTATTAAGTAAATCATATAATGCTAATAAAATTAATAAGTTATTTTATGAACATATTGAAAAAACAAGGGGTTTGAAAAAGTTTAAAGATAGAATCGGAATGTTCTTTTTAATCTCTTCAACTGTAATTGTTGTATCATTTACATTAGTTATTTTAGCTACAATTATTTGAAAAGGATTATTTGGAATGGTATGAAGTGATCTAATTTCAACATCAACCTTTGATGGCGGAGCAGGAATTCTTTCAACATTTTTAGTTACTCTGTTATTAGTTATTTGTTCAATAATTTTTGCGATACCATTATCATTAATGGTTGCCATTTATTTAAATGAATATGCCCGTCCAAATAGCATTTTTGCAAAAGTGGTGCGTTTTGCAATTGATGTTTTATCATCAACACCAAGTATTATTTATGGAACTTTTGGATTAGCTTTCTTTATTGGTGTTTGTCGTTTACCATTATCCATTTTAAGCTCTGGTTTAACCTTAACAATTGTTATTTTGCCAATTATGATTCGTAGTATTGAGGATGCTTTATCAGGTGTTGAAAAATCATTGCGACATTCCTCATTAGCATTAGGAGCTAACAAAACATCAACAACGCTGAAAGTTGTTTTACCAAATGCGATGCCAGGTATTATTACTGCCATTATTTTAGCAATTGGACGTGTTATTGGTGAATCAGCGCCAGTTTATTTAACATTAGGAACCGCGGTACGGTTACCAATTGCTGGATTTATGTCATCAGGGGCAAGTATGACAACACAAATTCTAATGCTCTCAAAAGAAGGAGCAACAGCAGGAGCAATGCGAATTATGTTTGAATTAGCTTTTGCGATTATGGTTTTAATTTGGTTATCAAATAGTTTGGCCCATATTTTAGGGAATAAATTTGCACCAAATTATGTTAATATTGGATTTAGAGCGAAGTGAAAAAATCGAATTAATAACTTGAAATTTTTCTTTTCAAAAGAAAATTATCTTCATCAAAAACAAAGTTTTAATAATTTTTGAAAAAAATTTGTACCAAAGAAAAAACAACGCCATGAAGAAAATAAGACGAATAAGAAAGGGGAAAAATAATGGATCCAAAAGTAATTATTAAGAATCCAACATTTGATTCATCAGATAATAATCCAGATTTAATTAAAGTAAAAAATGTTGACTTTTTTTACAAAGGAAACAAGCAGGCTCTTTTTAATATTTCAATGAAAATTAAAGAACATACTGTTACTGCTTTTATTGGTTCTTCAGGATCAGGAAAATCAACATTATTGCGTTTATTTAATCGAATGAATGATGTTGAGCCAAAGTCAATTTTTAAAGGTGAAATTTTAATTAATGGGAAGAATATTTATAGTCCTGAAACAGATATTGTTAAATTACGAACAGACATTGGGATGGTATTTCAAAAACCTTCACCATTTCCAATGTCAATTTATGATAATGTTGCTTATGGACCACGGAATCAAGGAGTTCGTGATCGAAAATTAGTTAATAGTATTGTTGTTGAAAGTTTAAAACGATCAGCATTATGAGATGAAGTAAAAGATAATTTACGAGATTCTGCTTTTGCATTATCGGGGGGACAACAACAACGTTTATGTATTGCCCGGGCAATTGCGATGAAACCTAAAATTTTGTTAATGGATGAACCAACCAGTGCATTAGATCCAATTTCAACATCAAAAATTGAGGAATTAATTACCCAACTAAAAAAAGATTTTACAATTGTTTTAGTAACCCACCATATGCAACAAGCCGCACGAGTTGCTGATTATACTGCTTTTTTTGCAAAAGGGAAATTAATTGAATATAATAAAACTAAGATTATTTTCTCTCGTCCGGCTAATAAAAAAACAGAAGATTATATTACTGGGCGTTTTGAATAACGAAAGGAGGGGGACAAAATATGAGCATAAAAATTGAAAATGATTTAGCACAAACAAAACAAATGATTATTGATATGATTGCAATGACAAAAAATCAATATGATGATATGGTTAAATGTTTAGAAACAAATGATGTTGAGCTTGCTCAAAGTGTTATTTCCGCTGATGAAACAATTAATAAAATGCAAGAGGCTTTCATTGAAGTTTCACTATGAAAAATTGCAAAACAACAAATGGTTGCAAAAGATTTACGACGAATAGTTGGTTTCATTTTGATTGTTAAGGAAGTTGAACGTATTGCAGATTATGCAAAAAGTATTTGTCGTTATTATATCAAATATAAACCTTCAACAAAGTTAATTAATTTTTTAAAAAAATTAGTTGCAAAAGTCATTGAAATGTTAACAGAAGTGTCAAATATTTTTGAGGAAGAACGAATTGAGTCAGCATATAATATTTTAAAATATGATACTGAATTAGACAAGATTTATAAAGTTGAAAATGATGCTTTAATTGAAAAAATTCGTGAAGAAAAATTAAAAGAAGAAATTAAAGTTATTACTTTAACAATGCAACAATTACGTTCAATTGAACGGGCTGGAACACATATCATTAATATTGCTGAAACATTAATTTATATTATTGAAGGAAAAATTTATGATTTTGAATTACCAATTTAATATGGTCTTCATGATTAAGATCATTTTTAATGCAAAATTATCAATGAATTTTTATTACTTGTAGTTTTATATTTAATATAATTAAATTTATTGCTAAATAGTTAAAAATAAAAGTATAATTTATAATGGATATAAAAAATAAAGAAGGTGACAAAAAGATATGAAAATTTGTAATAAATACAATGAAATGTTGAAAATGAAGAATTACACTTAATGAAATTGTTAATAGGAAATGAACAAATTAACAATCTTTGTAAAGATTGTTTTAATCAAAAAAAGAAAATAATATTGAATTATAGTTGGTATTTAATTATTGTTTCAATAGTAATAAGTACTAATTTAAGTATTTATAAAATTCTATCGAGAAAATATCTCATTAAATAATATGAAGACAATAAAATAGATAAAATCAAAATAGAAAAATTTACTATATAAGGTGAAAATTATTGATTGTAGCAAACAAGAATGTATTATGGTTAAAACCAAAAACTTTGTTGCTTGTTAAAAAATAGAGGAGAATTAAGATGTCATATTTAGATAATTTAAAATTATGGAAAGATGCTAAAAATTTAGATCCAACATTAGCCGCTGAATTTCAACAAATGTCTGAAGCAGATTTAATTGCTGCTTTTTCAGATGATTTAGAATTTGGAACTGCTGGATTGCGAGGATTATTAGGTCCAGGAACCGGAAAAATGAATTTATATACAATTCGAAGAGCAACATTAGCTTTTATGCAATATTTAAAAACAATTTATTCTGCGACAGATTTAAAATCAAAAGGAATTGTAATTGGGCATGATAACCGTCATTTTTCAGCTGAATTTGCACAAGAAGTAGCAAATATTTTTGCTAGTAATAATATTAAAGCAATTTTATTTACTAATAATGACCTTCGCCCAACGCCAATGGTTTCTTATATCATTCGGAAAATAAAAGCGGTAGCGGGTGTTATTATTACATCAAGTCATAATTCGCGTGAATATAATGGTTATAAAATTTATGATCATAATGGTTCACAGTTTTTGCCAGTCGCAACTGATGTCATTGGTGAAAATTACTTAAAAATTAAAGAAGAAGTTTTTACTTTAACTTTAAATCCAGATTCAACTTTAATTACTTATGTTGCAAAAGAAGTCGAGGATAATTATGTCAGCGATGTTAAAGCAATGCAGTTTTATCCAAATCAAAAACGTAATATTAAAATTGTTTTTTCTAATTTGCATGGAACAAGTAAAGAATGAACTCCACGAATTTTAAAAGAATGTGGCTATGATGTTACGATTGTAGAAGAGCAATTTGATAATGATCCTAATTTTACTTTTGCCCCTAATCCGAATCCAGAATTAACAGAATGTTATGATTTAGCATTAAAATATGCGAAAAAAATTAATGCTGACGTTATTATTTTAAATGACCCTGATGCTGATCGTTTAGGAATTGGTGTTAAAATTAAAGATCATGAGTATTATTTAATGACTGGAAATGAAACAGCTCCGGTATTAATTGAGTATTTATTTTCCCATTATCAACGTCAAAAAACATTACCTAAAAATGGGGTTATGTATAATACTTTTGTTACTGGAAATTTATCAGATAAAGTAGCTGAAAGTTATGGTGTTCAAGTTATTAAAACATTAACTGGTTTTAAATGAATTGGGGATCAAATGAGCAAATCAGCAGATAAAGGGTTAGAATTTTTATTTGGATTTGAAGAAGCATATGGTTATGTTTTAAAAGACATAACTCGTGATAAAGATGGAATTCAATCATCATTAGTCTTAGCAGAAGCTTGTTGGTATTATCATAATCAAGGAAAAAAATTATATGATGTTTTAGTTGAACAATATAATAAATTTGGTTATTTTTATTGTAAAACAGTTAATTTAGTTCGTGATGGAATTGATGGCAAAAAAATTATTAATAATATGTTAAAAAAATTACGACAAGAAACAATTACTAGTTTAGATAAAATTAAATGTATTAAAAAAGAAGATTATTTGCATGGTTTATATGAAATGCCAGGCCAAGACTTACTAAAGTTTTATTTTGCAGATGGTAGTTGATTTGCAGTTCGTGCAAGTGGAACAGAACCAAAAATAAAATTCTATTTTGTTTGTGTTGATAAAACAAATGAAGAAGCAAAAAGAAAAATGGAAGCAATGTACCAAGAATTAGAAACTAATTATTTAAAAGAATAAAAGTTATGCTAATATATAGTTAGAAAATAGGGGGGTTTGGGTATGGCAAAAATTATTTTTGAAGCGGATGATAATCGCAAAGGAATTGTTGATAAAATTTTTGTTACAAATAAACAAGTTGTCCAAAAGGGGGATAAACTTGCTAACATTATTACACAAAATAAAGTTTATGAAATTAAAGCGCCAATTACTGGTGAAGTGTTAAATCTTATTGTTTATGAAAATAAAGTTATTAATAGTGGTGATGTTTTATTAGATTTATTACCATTTGAGGCAACCCTTAATGAACATGACAATAATTTTGAGCAACCCTATAATACTATTTCTTTTAATGGTTCTGGAAAATATAATGTACAAAATCGGCCACCAATTGATGTTAAAAAATCAGAAACAGAAATTTTTCGCGAAGAATTAATTGAAACATTACTAGCACGTGAAGTAGCTGGTGAAAATCCACAAGATGATTTTGAAGATTCAATTGAAATTGATTTACCAGAAAAAAATATAGCACAAGATTCAACCCCATTTTTTAGCCAGAATAATGATTCAAAGACATTTCCGTTTAAAGATAAAGTTGAAAATGTTCTTGAGAATATTCCTAGTGAAGAAAATATTGAAACATTGCAAAAAGATTTGGGTGATTTAAAAGAAGATTTGGCAATTGTTAAAGATGATTTAGCAACAATAACAATTGAAGAAGAAGTTATTGAAGAACTTGAAAATTTAGAACGTGATTTAGCATTTACATCAGAAATGGCTGCGAGAAAACAAGTTGATGATAAAAAACTAGACCCCTTACATCATCAACCCTTTGATAGAGAAGAATACAAACAAGAAAATTATACAAAAGAAGAATTAAAAAGTAATTTTGCTCAAAGTATAAATAATGTTGATGAATTCAAAAATGGAACCTATTTTAATTTAGAACAAGATAAATTAGTGGAAAATAAGCCGAAGGAGCATCATAGTCAACATTCAAAGTCACATTCGACGGTTCATTCGTCTGTTTCCTCTCATCTTAAAAAGCATAAGTCAGAAGATGCAACGTCAAGGGAACATTCCGCTTCTTCAGAACATAAAATAAAAGAAAATCCACAAACTTTGCAAGTTGACAAGGTAAAATTAAATCAAGAAGCAATTATTCGTGCAAAAGAAATTATGGAAAGTAAAAAAAATATTGTCCATGGTTTTATTGATGTTGAAGTTGATGTTAGTGAGTTAGTTATTTTATTGTCAATTATGCGTGAAGCATATTCACAAAATGATATTGAATTAACATTATTGCCTTTTTATGTTAAAGCAGTCTATGATGGATTAAAAAAATTCCTTGTTTTAAATGCATCCTTTATTAGTCAGAAAAATGAAATTTTATTAAAATGATTTTATAATATTGCTTTTAGTGTAGATAGTGATACTGCAGTAAAAATGCCTGTTTTATATAATTTAAAAAATGTTTCAATTAAAGAAATTGCTTCAAAGGTAACAAAATTAATAAGCAAAAGTATTAATAATGAATTAAAAGAAAAGGACTGTCAAGATGCCTCATTCTCAATTATAAATTATGGTGAATATGGAATAACACGGGGAACATTTACAATTCCAGATGATAATGTTGCCGGAATTGCAATGGGTATTATTTTTAAAAAACCTGTTGTGGTTGAAAAAAATGATATTGCAATTCGTGATATTATGGTAATTACATTGGGGTATAATGAAGCTGTAATTGATATTACTGAAGCAAGTAAATTTATCCATTATGTTGCATATTTATTATCAAATCCACGGCTTTTATTATAAGATAAAAAGTCATTACCCACTTTTTTATTTCTAGGAGGGGAAAAATGAATATTAAAGATTTAACAAAAGAAGTTAATAATGTAGAATTAATCGTAATTGTTGATAAGGTGACCCAAGGGACAGCATCTAATGGCAGCACTTATTTATCAATAACCTTGAAAGATCGTACTGGAACAATTGAAGCAAGGTTATGAGATGCTCGTCCTGCTGACATTGAAAGTTTAATTAAAGGTAATTGTTGCAAAGTAAATATTAATATTATTGAGTATCGAAAAGTTTTACAAGCAAAAATTAATAATTATAATACTGTTGATAATGCCAGTATTAATCTAGATAATTTTATTGAAGTTGCGCCGCTTCCAGCAGATGCAATGTATGATGAAATTATTACAACAGTAAAAAAAATGAAAACAACTGAATATCGTGAAATTATGACTTTAATTTTAGCAAAATATGGTGAGCAATTTAAAATTTGACCAGCTGCTATTCGTAATCATCATGAAATTAAATCAGGTTTAATTTGGCATAGTTTAACTATGCTGCAAATGGCAAAAAATGTTGTCAATGTTTATCATGATCGTTTAATTGATGCGGAACTATTATATTGTGGTGTTATTTTACATGATTTAGGAAAAGTTATTGAAATTACAAGTGGTGCTACGAATGATTTTTCATTTGAAGGAAAATTACTTGGTCATATTTCAATTATGGCAAATGAATTAAATCATATTGCTCAAAGTAATAATTTAAATTCAGAAAAAATTGTTTTATTAGAACATATGATTTTAGCTAGCCATGGTCGATTGGAATATGGTTCACCTGTTGAACCACACTTATTAGAAGCAGAAATCTTATCATTTTTAGATAATTTAGATGCACGAATTTACCGTATTGATAAAGAACTAGAAAAAACATTGCTTAATGAGCAAACACAACGCTTGTTATCTGTTGAAGGCCGTTGATTTTTAAAACATTTTGAAAAATAATGATTAATTTAATTGTAAAAAGTTTAAAATTTTTTTAAAATTTTATATTTTTTGCAATTTTTTTCTGTTTTTCATTTGATTTTTTTTTATTTTTTGTGACAGGTATATAATAACATTACGGTATAATTTAATTTTCAGGAATAAATGCCATAACAAAATAACTATTGGCACATTTAGTTAGTTATATCGAAAGAACTATTAATACTACTAAGAATAGAAAAGGAGAATATAACATGAAGATTATTGTAGTTGGAACTAACCATGCAGGTACAACTGCTGTTAGAACCTTAAGACGATTAGATCCGAAAGCAGAAATTGTTACTTATGATAAAAACAACAATATATCATTTTTAGGATGCGGAATTGCACTATGAGTTTCAGGAGAGGTAAAAGATCCAAACGGTTTATTTTATGCTTCACCAGAAGTATTAAAAAATGAAGGTATTAAAGTAAACATGGAGCATGAAGTATTATCAATTGATAATAAAAATCAAAAAATTCGTGTAAAAGATCTAAAATCAGGAAATGAATTTGATGATAATTATGATAAATTGATTTTAGCGATTGGTTCTTGACCAATTATTCCACCAATTGAAGGAATTAAGCAGGAAGGTGTTCATATTGTTAAATGATTTCAACATGGGGAATTAGTAAAAAAAGCAAATGATGACAAAAATATTCAAAATGTTGTTGTATGTGGGGCAGGATACATTGGCGTTGAATTAGTTGATGCTTTTCATCAAAAAGGAAAAAATGTTACTTTAGTTGATATTTCAGATCGCATTATGCCACGTTATTACGATAAACCTTTTACTGATAAAGTTGAAGGAGCAATGCGTAAAGCGGGTGTTAATTTACGTGGTGGCGAAAAAGTTATTAAATTTGAGGGTAACAATAATAAAGTAACAAAAGTAGTAACAGATAAAGGTTCATATGATGCTGATTTAGTAATTTGGTCAGTTGGTTTTAAACCTGCAACAGAAATTTTAAATGTTGTTATTGATTTAGACAAAAATGCAGCCATTAAAGTTGATCAATATATGCAAACATCAGACCCAAATATTTTTGCAATTGGTGATTGTGTTGAAGTTTATGATAATGCTAAGAAACAGCCAGCATATATTGCTTTAGCAACAAATGCTGTCCGAACAGGAGTTATTGCAGCTGTTAATGCTTTAAAACCAGCGGGTTTAGCATCACCAGGATTCCAAGGTTCAAATGCAATTAATGTTTTTGGTTGAGCGCTAGCTTCAACAGGAATGACAGAAACGGTGGCAAAAGATTTAGGATTTGATTACGATCAAATTACATTTACGGATAATGATCGTCCAGAATTTATGGATACATATCAAGAGGTTTTAATTAAAATTCTTTGATACAAAAAAACAAGAAAAATTATTGGTGCACAAGTAGCTTCAGAGGCTAATCATACCGAAGTTATGTATATGTTTTCATTAGCAATTATGAAGGGAGTTACAATTGATGAACTACCATTAATTGATATTTTCTTCTTGCCACATTTTAATAAGCCATATAACTTTATTACTTTACCAGGCTTAGAAGTATTAGGATTAAATTACTTTAAAAAATAAGAAAAATTATTTGTTTTAAAAATTCTTCTACAGATGTTTATTTTAATTTGGCTTTAGATGAGTATCTTTTAAAAAGTGATATTAAAGACAACATTTTCTTTTTGTGAAAAAATTTTAATACAATTGTTATTGGTCGAAATCAAAATACGATTGAAGAAATTAATTTACAAGCGGTTGAAACTGATAAGGTGAATGTTGCTCGTCGAATAACGGGTGGTGGGGCTGTTTATCAAGATGATGGTAATTTGTGTTTTTCCAGTATTTTTAATAAAGATGATAAAATAGCGCAAAATTATGAAAGTATTTTACAACCTATTATTAATGTTTTACAAAAACTTGGTTTAAATGCTAAGTTTGCTGGTAAAAATGATATTGAAATTGATGGCAAAAAAATCTCTGGTAATGCACAAATAAAGTATAAAAATCGGTTGCTACACCATGGAACATTTTTATTTGATGTTGATTTAAGTAAAATGCAAAAATACTTAAATGTTAGTCAAGATAAAATTATTTCAAAAGGAATTAAATCAATTCCGGCAAGAGTAACTAATATTCGACCATTATTAACAAATGATATTACAATTGATGAATTTATGCTATTTATTACTAATGAGTTTTTAGCACAAGGAACACCAGTGTTAGATTTACCACCAGATATTATTGCGGCAGTTAATAAACTAGCTGATGAAAAATATCGAACATGGGAATGAAACTTTGGTAATTCACCTGAATTTAGTTATCAGAATAAAATTCGATATGAAGGAAAAGGTACCGTTTATGTGTGTTTAAATGTTAATGAAGTAAAAATTACGAACATTAAATTTTTTGGTGATTTTTTAGGTTCTGGTGGAACAGAGCCACTTGAAACTCTTTTAACAGGTTGTGAATATAATCTGGATAAAATTAAAACAAAATTATTAGAAATTAATATTAAAGATATTTTTGGGGATAAATTTGAACTACAAGAAATTTTAGATGTTATTTTTACCTAAAAATATTTAAAAAACAGGAAGGGCAGGAATCAAAAAGATGTATTTTAACAAATTTGATTCGTTAAAAAATGAAATTATTCAAATTATGGATGCAACGGGAAAGATTGTTAAACCAGATTTGATGCCAAAAATTAGTGACGATGAGGTTTTAACAGCGTATAAATTAATGTGCTTATCACGTCGCCAAGATGATTTTCAAAATAAAATTCAAAGACAAGGAAGAATGCTATCATTTCTTTCATCAACTGGGCAAGAAGCAACTGAAGTAGCATATGGAATGCAAATTATTAAAGGAAAAGACTGATTTTCCTCAGCATATCGAAATAATGCTGCTTGATTAGCAACAGGTGTTCCAATGCGCAATATTATGTTATATTGATGTGGAAATGAAATGGGAAGTTATATGCCAGAAGGAATTAATACTTTACCAATTAATATTCCAATTGCAACACAATATTCGCATGCAACTGGGTTAGCATTTTCTGAAAAATATAATAAACGTGATGGTGTTGTTATTACAACAACTGGTGATGGTGGTTCTTCTGAAGGAGAATTTTATGAAGCAATGAACTTTGCGAAGTTACATGAAGTTCCAGCAATTTTTATTGTGGAAAATAATCAGTATGCAATTTCAACTCCGCGTCGTAAAGCAACGAAAGCAATAAACTTTGCAGTAAAAGGAATTGCGGTTGGAATGCGAAATATTTTAGTTGATGGGAATGATTTTTTTGCAGTTTATGCTGCTGTGCAAGAAGCTATTAAATTTGCTCGTAAAGGTGAAGGACCATCATTAATTGAATGTAATACTTATCGAATTGGGGCCCATTCATCAGCTGATGACCCCAAGGTTTATCGTGATGAAAAATTACATCAAGAAGCATTAAAAAAAGACCCATTAATTCGTTTAAAAGCTTATTTAATTAAACAAAAAAAATGATCAGAAAAAGAACAAGAAAAATTAGATGCTGAACAAGATAAATTTATTAAAGATGAATTTGCATGAGTTGAAGCAAACAATACTGTTTCAATTCATGATATTTTTGCTTACAATTATGCTGAAATGCTAAAATTTTTAGAAGAACAATATCAAGAAGCAGAAGCATTTTTTGCAAAATATCCAAGTAAAGGAGGACACCACTAATGCCAGTTGTAAATAATATCCAAGCATTAACTCATGCTTTAGATTTAGCAATGGAAAAACAGCAAAATATTGTGATTTATGGTGAGGATGTTGGTTTTGAAGGAGGAGTCTTTCGTGCTACTCTTGGTCTACAAGCAAAATATGGTGAAGACCGTTGTTTTGATGCGCCAATTGCCGAAGCAACATTAGTTGGAACAGCAGTGGGGATGGCCGTTAACGGAATGAAACCAATTGTTGAAATGCAATTTGAAGGATTTTCGTATCCAGCATTTCAGCAACTTTTTACCCATGTTGCTCGATTACGTAATCGCTCACGCGGTCGTTTTACTTGTCCATTAATTGTTCGTATGCCAATGGGTGGTGGAATTCGTGCGTTAGAACATCATTCTGAAGCAGTTGAAGCAATGTTTGCACATAATCCAGGTCTAAAAGTAGTTATTCCTTCAACTCCATATGATACCAAGGGATTATTATTAGCAGCTGTTGAATCACCTGATCCAGTTATCTTTTTAGAACCAACGAAGATATATCGCGCTTTTAAACAAGAAATTCCTGATGAATATTATACTTTACCAATTGGTGAAGGTTATAAAATTCAAGAAGGAGATGATTTAACAATTGTTACTTATGGAGCACAAGTTAGTGAATGCGAAAAAGCTTTAGCACAATTAAAAGAAGAAAGTTTTTCTGTTAATGCTGATTTAATTGATTTACGAACAATTCAACCATGAGATCGTGAAATCGTTATTGAATCTGTTAAAAAAACAGGACGAATTTTAGTTGTTCATGAAGCTGTTCGTTCATTTTCAGTAGCATCCGAAGTTATTACAACTGTTAATGAAAAATGTTTTGAATATTTAAAAGCCCCAGCGGGACGAGTAACTGGTTATGATATTATTATTCCATTTGATCGTGGTGAACATTATCATCAACCATCAGTTCAAAAAATTGTAGTTAAAATTAAAGAATTAGTTAGCTACCAATTTTAGATAGGAGTTGAAAGTAAAAATGGTAAAATTTAAATTCGCCGACATCGGTGAAGGATTAACAGAAGGAAAAGTAGCCAACATTATGATTAAAGTTGGTGACAAAATTAAAGACGGAGATGAAATGTTTGCCGTTGAAACTGATAAAGTTAATACGGAAATTTTTGCACCATGTGATGGTATTGTTAGCAAAATTAATATGAAAGTTGGCGATACAATTTATGTTGGTGATGTAGTAGTTGAAATTGATGATGGTACTGCTGGCGATAGTCCAGCACCAGCAGTTCCCGAACAGCCAACAGTAGCACCAGTTGAAGAAGAAAAAGCATCAGGAGTAGTTGGAGCAGTTCCTATTTCTAATACCGTTTTAGCGCCACGTCATTTACCAAGTGATGGTAATACTAATGTTGATCATAATAAAAATGTGTTATCAACACCAATTGTTCGAAAAATGGCAGCTGATTTAAAAATTGATTTAACACAAATTCAAGGTTCAGGACCAAACGGTAAAATTATGAAAGCTGATTTAGGCCAAAGGGCGAAAAGGGCAGTAACTGGTCCTACTTTATCAACATTGCCAATTGATATTCCGCAAATTAATGCAACTGGTGCTGTTCGCCGCGAAGCAATGTCACCAATTCGGAAAGCAATTGCAAAACAAATGACCTTATCAAAAAATGTTATTGCTGAGACAACATTAATTAAAAATATTGATGTAACAAAATTAATTGAAATTAGAACACAATTAAAAGGTCAAGCAGAACAACGAGGAATCAAGTTAACATATATGCCTTTTTTTATGAAAGCTTGTGCAATTGCTTTAAAAGATTTTCCAATTTTAAATGCGTCATATGATAAAGACCAACAAGAAATTATTTTTAAAGACTATTATAATATTGGAATGGCAACTGATACACCTACTGGTTTAATGGTTCCTGTTGTTAAAGGGGTTGATCAGTTAAATATTCTGCAAATTGCAAAAATGATTAATGATTTAGCAGCAAAAACACGTGAACGTAAATTAAAACCTGATGAAATGAAAGATGGAACCTTCACAATTACTAATTTTGGGTCAGCGGGCATTGAATTTGCCACACCAGTAATTAATTTCCCAGAGGTAGCAATCTTAGGGGTTGGAATTATTAAAAAAGCACCAGTTATTAATAAAAATAATGAAATAGAAATAAGTTCAATCTTACCATTATCGTTAACGATTGATCATCGTTTAATTGATGGTGCTGATGGTGGTCGCTTTTTAGCACGAGTAACAGCGTTACTAGAATCACCAGCTTTATTATTATTGTAAGAGAAGAGGTTATGAAATGGAAAATAAATATGATGTAATTATTGTTGGAGCAGGTCCAGGTGGTTATGTTACGGCGATTAAAGCAGCACAAGAAGGTTTAAAGACACTAATTATTGAAAAAGAATATTATGGTGGTGTTTGTTTAAATGTTGGTTGTATTCCAACAAAAGCGTTATTAAAAAGTAGTAAAGTATATGATATGATGAAACATGCTGACAATTATGGGATTGATGTCGCAAAAGCATCAGCAGCGCCAAATTGAGTAAAAATGCAAGAACGAAAAGCAAAAGTAGTAACGCAATTAACAAAAGGGGTTGAATTTTTATTGAAAAAAAATAAAGTTGACCTAGTTAAAGGCGAAGCAAAAGCAATTGACAAAAATACTGTTGAAGTTGCTGGTAAACGTTATTTATGTACTAATTTAATTATTGCAACTGGAAGTGTTTCACGTGGATTACCATTACCAGGGTTTGAGCAAGCTGAAAAAGCTGGTTATTTTATATCATCAACAGAAGCTTTAGCATTACCAGCAATTCCAAAAAAATTAATTATTATTGGTGGTGGTGTAATTGGCATTGAATTTGCTTGCTTATATCATCGTTTAGGAACCGAAGTAAAAATTTTGCAAGGTTTAGATACTATTTTAGAGTTATTGGATAAAGATATTCGTGAAGAATTAACAAAATTGTTGATTAAAAATAAGGTAAAAATTGAGACTTCAGTGAAAATTAAAGCAATTAAAGGTAAATCAGTAATTTATGATAATAGTGATGGTAAAGAAGTAAAACTAACATCAGATTATTGTTTAGTTTCAGTTGGTCGAACACCAGTAACAACTGGTTTTGAAAACATTGGGTTAAAAATCGGAGAAAGAAAAAACATTGAAGTTGATGAGCAATGTAAAACAAACTTGCCAGGTGTTTATGCAATTGGAGATGTTGTGGGACGTGCGATGCTGGCTCATGTTGCTTCAGCACAAGGAATTTTAGTAATTGATAGTATTAAAGGGAAAAATGTAAAAATGAATTATAATCGAATTCCTTCGTGTATTTACTCATTCCCAGAGGTAGCAACAGTTGGAATTACTGAAGAACAAGCAATTAAAGCTAAAATTGCTTATAAAGCATTTAAATTTCCGTTATCAGCAAATGGTAAAGCAATAGCTGATGGTGAAACTGATGGTTTTGTTAAAATCTTATGTGACCCAAAATATGGCGAAATTTTAGGAGCACATATTGTTGCTGCAACAGCAACAGATATGATTTCTGGAATTACTGCTTCTATGGAAACAGAAGGAACAATTCATGAATTGGCAAAAACAGTTCACCCACATCCAACCCTATCAGAAATTATTATGGAAGTTGCTCATGGTTTAGAAGGCCATGCAATTCATATTTAAAGTTACAGAAGTAACTTTTTTTTATTTAAAAAGAACAATTAAAAAGCTTAATTTTGTTCAAAAAGGTTGCTTTGCATTTAATATTAATTTTGTTATAATAAACCCATTCAATAGGTCTATTATTAAGCTTACTAAAGGAGATTTCAATGGCAAGAAAACCAGGTAGTTGACATAAACTTAATAACTTAACAAATAATGTTACTGTAGCATCACGTAAAAAAGGGTGACTTGCCGCAATTTGTGCTGTGTTATATCTTGGTGCTTTAATTCCCTCTGCTTATTTTGGTGTGTCATTTTTAGCAAATATTTTAAATTATGGTGGAATTGAAACTGATGGACCCTTGCCTGATGTTAATGATGGGGATTATTTTGAAGTTAACTTTGCAAAAACAAAACTACGCGATAATACAACAACAACTCCGGTTTTTGAAACTTATGAAATTCCTCCTGACCCTAATACTGGGCAAGTTGCACAAACTCGCGCTCGTGCGAGATCATTACGATTAGAATATGCTTATAATTTAATTTTTGAAAAAGCACCTAGTTTATACATTACAAACAATATCTTTTTTAAGAATAAATACAAAGATCCTAAGCAAATTCAAATTTTAGATATTTATACTGATTCACGAGGGACACAACAGTTAAGTCTTGCTGATGTGCAACAAAACCAATTTAATTTGATGAAAAATTTATTATTTTTAAAAATTAAATACGAAGACGTAATTCAAAAAAATCTGGTTTGAATGCCAACCCTATTTGTTGGAAATGAAGGATTTTTATCAAACTTTTTAAGTTTTAAATTAGGAGAAACAAGAAACAAAGATGATTTAAAACCAACAGTTTGAGAAAAACAAACAAATGTTCTAGGTGAACAAGCTAATAATATTATGATTAATGGTACTAATGATAGTTTGGCGTTAGCAGATCAATTTTATGCTGCCTATAAAGAACGTTTTGCTGCTTTTTATGCAGAAAATAAAGGAAATGATAAAGAATTTATTGGTGATTATAATCCATATAGTAATTTTGCTATTTCAAGTGTTAATCAAAATGATCAACTGTTTCCAGGAACTGCTATTGATAGTACGCATTACATGCTTGATATTAATCGGGTAATTCAGTCAGCATATAAAAAGGGTGATTCAGAGCAAAGTTTTGCAAAAACAGATAATCAAATTAATGGTAAATATATTCCACAATTATTAATTTTTTTAATTAATATTTTAGAAACATCACAAAATCGTGGTTTAGTCTTACCAAAAGAACTTGTACCAACCGAATGACAATTTTGATATCAACATCTTCAACCAAAACGTTTAAATGTTAACCAACCAGAGCAATTTTACTTTATGTTTTTACCGCAAGGTGAAACAATTCAAAATGTGATTGCAAATCGATTGTGAGAGCAAATTAAAGATGTTTTAAATGGAAAATATTCATTAGCAACAGCAATTAGAGAATTACAAGAAGATGTTTTGAGTAACCCTAATAGTTCAAAATATAAATGAGTTTATGATTGAAATATTTTACCATTTCAATCATATGGAATAATTGAAAAAGCAGATTATACTGTTGTTAAAAGAACGATTCAAGAAAATGGTGATTTAACAATTAGTTTTAATAATAATCAAGTGGCAAAAACAAACTATGTAATAATTGATCAACCATCATTACATTCAATTACTAATTTAGTTAATCTTGGTGATCATGATGCCTATTTAATTAGTGATAAACAAAAACGAAATATTTTATTTACAAAATATTGAAGTGCTAATTTATATGGAGCACAAAAACCATTAAATTACATTGATATTGATGTTCGAAATATTCCACATGATGTAACTTCATTTAAAGCAATACTACAAAAACAAATTGTTAATCGTACATGGGAATTTATACAAAATATTAGTCAAATGGTAGGAAACAATTTAAACATTAGTGATAATGTATCACAAATAGATTATGCTAATGGAATTGCAGACGATATTATCACATTTATACCTTTAAATAATTATCATAATAGTGCTGCTACTTTTAATGATTGATTTTATGCATTGCAAATTAGCAGTGAAGAAAGATATAGTAATTTAACTGTTCTTGATATTAAATTAGAATTAAAAGCAAAAGAAAATGTTCCAGACCATCTTCAAACAATTACTTTCCGTTTTAATATTAATTATATTTAAAATTTATGTATAAAAGATGAAAATGTGTATAATGATAATAAGTATTAATGTTTGAAAAAGAAGGGATTTACATGCGTAAAATTTTAACACTCCTAACAACATTTCTGACTACAAGTGCTCCGATAGCTAGTGTTATATCATGCGGAACGCCTTCTCCATCAAAAATTGCTGGAATAGAGAATATTTCAACAGAATTCACTTTAACTAATAATGTTATTGTTACTGATGATAATATGACTGTAGAAGAATCAATTTTTAATCAAGCAAAAATTGAAGGAAGGCTTTCTCAAGATTTACTTTTAGATTTTTTTGAAATTACTGATTCGGAAAATATGGTAAAACCGGTTACTGCTAATATACCACAAACTGGATATGTTGTTTTAACAATTCGCCACGATGAAGATATTCCATATATTGGTTCAATTACCGTTCGTTTTACTTTAGTTAAAAAGTTGTCAATGGATATTAGTCAAACTGTTAACTTAGAAAATATATGAGATGTCACAAAATATGAAAATGTTGAGGAATTATATAATGAGATTTGAGAAAAGGCCGTTGGTAGTTTTAAACCAGAAACGCCAATTGATGCAGAAACTTATGATATCTCAGGTTTTCAATTGCCAGGCGATTATAACAAAGCATTGCCTGTAACAATGTTTGCTGAATATAATGGCAAAGCAAATACGCCAACAAGTCTTTTTAGTGGGACAATTACAATTAAATTAAGCATTATTAGTTATCGTGCTATGATTAATTTGAAATTACAGCAGAATAACTTAGAACCAGCAAAGTTATATGACTTAGTGTGAAAAGAAGTTAAACAACAGTTTAACGATGATTCGCAAGTTTCGAGTGATTATAATGACTATCAAATTGATTGAAGTACTGTAACAGAACCAAATATTGGTGGTAATACAGAGTTGAATTTTTTAGCAACACCAATTGATGAAAGCATTCATCATTATATGCGAGTTGTTGGATTCATTGTTAAAGATCAAATTGAATTACCACCAATAATAGAATTATCAATTCCAATTGTTGTAACTCAACAAGAACGACCAAATGTTGATAAAGATTGAATTTGAAAATTAGTAATGCATGAAGCAAACATTAATGGTGGTCCAGCATTAACTAATTTTGACACCACAAGTTGACAATCAATATTTAATAAGAATTGACCTAATATTGGGCGAAGAGAAAAAGTTACTTTGCAGGCACTTAATCTTAACACTGACCCAATGTTTAAAGGCGATATTGCAATCATATTAACATTAATTAATCAAGGAATTGATCCTGGGTTATTAGCATTAGACCCAATTTTATTGGCTGAAGATGATAAACACACAACAAACTCAGTTTTAGATTTAGTATGAGATAAACTGATTAATAATAAGGCATGGAATCCGCATTTATCACGTGATTTAGTGAATTTTGAACCTCAAGACCTAGAAAGACTAAGTAATGCTTTAAAAGAAACCAAAAAAAGTGGAAAATGAGAAACTTATGTAATGAATATTTCTGGAAAACAAGAGGTTGCTGGTCGTGATTTTAAAGTTACTGTTCACGGTCAAATTAAAATGGTTAATAAGCCAATTGAAGAAAACCCCGTAGTTGATTTATCCTATAAAACTTATCAATTTGTGCCAAGAAAACAAAGTAGTTCGGACAACCAAGTGCCATATTTAGCTCATCAAATTTGAGGCGATATTATTAAAAATCCAATATTTATTGTTGAAGATAAACCAACCTTTGGGCTTTCTAAAATTCAAACGGATTGAAACTACTTTGAGTCAATTTGTCAACAATTAGATGAAGCGATTAATAAATATGATGTAAGTAGTAGTGATAATAAAATTCCTTTAGAGTTGCAGTTTTCATCTAAAAATAATGCTATTTTTACAGGTCAAGTTACTATTAAATTAAATTTAACCCCAACTGTCCCAATTAAGTTTAATCTTGATTTAACAAGTTCAATGTTGCCAATCTTTATTCGTAGTTTACCAAGAACATTAGCAGATAAAAAAGAATTAGTAAAAAATATGGTTAATGCAATCCTATATGATGGAATCATAAAAAATCCAAGTTTAAAAGGACAACAGCCAAATATTTTATGAGAATTATTATCTTATGATACAGAATCAGAAGAATTCATTGAACAATTTAATTTCCCAACAGAAAATAATCCACAACAAGAATTGATTATTAAGGTTAAAACATCAACTGGCCAATTTGCTAATGGTACATTTATGTTAAAAATAAACTTAATTTATCAACCTTAAAACTCTTCAAAAAAGAAGAGTTTTTTCTTTTATTAGATAGAATAAAAGTTAGGTAGTTCCTAATATTAGAAAACCAGCTGTCTATGCACTAATTTCATATGCATAAAATAAATTTGGTAAATCAAAAATTAGTGCATCTGTAGGCTTAGATATACTATCTGAAACTGACAAAACTAAAAATTTTTCAAAGTCAGTTTCAAACCTAAATAGATTTAGATAGAATATTCAAGTTAATTTTTAAGAAAAATTTAACAGATATTAAAACTACAAAAAGGTAGTTTTATCATATTTTTTAATGTTGAAATAGATATGATAAACTACCTAATTATGATACAATTTTGCATATAAAAATAATTATATTAATTATTAGCTTATTAAAATAATAACAACTAAATAGAAAAAATAAAAAGTTATTAAATATTTAAAATTAATATAGATAGTTAATATTATACAAATAATCAATCTTGGTAATAATTTGAAAATTAATTTATTTTTTAAAATTTATGAATTATGGAAGGAAGATATTTAGTGAAAAAAATAAGTATTTTAGTTGAAATAATATTATTTGTATATATTTTAATAACAATAATGCTAATGAAAAATATAGAAAGATTCCAAATCGGAAATAGAATAAAGATTGAAGAAAAAAATAGTGACAATATTGAAGAACCATCGGTCTTAGAATCAAAATCACCAAAAATAACTCCATCTAGGACAGCAACAGTCCCAAAGGTAATACATTCATTAAAAGGAGGAACAGCGGTTGGAAGTCCATCAAATAGAAAAACATCAGTTGGAAATCCAACGCATAGAAGAACATCAAGCAGAATATCATCGGGAAGAAGAACAAATCCAAGAGAATTTCCACCAATAAAACCAATTGAAGAATCAGGAGGGTCTGGACCATCAGGCCCGCCATCAAGTAGTGCCTCGAATTCTTCGAATTCTTTAAGAAAAGAAAAGAAAGTATCATCAACAAGTTTAGAGGAGCAAGTTCAAACATCAAGAAAAGCAGATGAAAATCTAAAGGTACCAAAAAATAACAGTGAAACATTAAATTCACAAGTAGAAGATGAAAATAAAGCGGCTAAATTAAAAGCACTTGAAATTGTAGAGGAACAATTTGAAGAAGTTTTAA
>NZ_RCOO01000278.1:0-1113 GCF_003987485.1 Spiroplasma endosymbiont of Megaselia nigra | reverse complement strand
ACCATTTAATCATTGAAAATTAGGTCAAGTTTTTTCATCTTGATTAATTACTCACCCTCATGGAATACCAAACGAAATAAAGTTTAAGAATTTACCAACACCACCTGGAATAGTAAAAGGATTAAAAACTAACTTTTGCGTATAGTTTAAAGGTAATACAGTTGTTTGGCGATTAATAAAATTATTCATATTTAAAATATCTCAAACATTAGAAGAACCCATTTTATTATATTCAAATTGAACTTGACCAACAGTATTACCAAATTCATCTTTTCTTCTAAAATATGATGAGGCTTGGGTACTAATTATATTATCAACATTACCACTATTTACTTTTACTTTGTCGGGTGGTGTAATAGTTCAATTTTTAGACCAATAGAATTTAGAACTATTATCTTCTGTATGAATATTTCTACCAACACTAGAATTAGTTGCTGATGTAGTAGTGGGGTCGGTTATAACAATACCCTCAATATTTTTTTGTTTTCAAAAGTCATATCTTGCTTCCATATCTTTTTTTCAATTTTCATAACCAGTTATCATAGTTGGTTGGATACCTTGAATGTTATATCAACTTACTTCTGGTGAAGCATAAGTATTTATTTTATCAGGTGGTGCAGGATACATGTTATACATTAATAAATCACGTGAATTCATTACTTTTTTATTAAATTGACCTTTAATAATTGGTCGCCCAATAACTGGCATATCAAAAAAGATTGGATTACCATAAAATTTAACTGCCATTGCTATAACTCCTGGGTCTTTTAATAAAACATCATCTAATTCAATGGTTGATGTATTTGTTTTTTCATCATAAGTTATTTTAGGAAAACAATAACCTTCCCCCGGGGCACTTGTTTGAATAAATTGTCGTACTGATAAACCACTATTACTAATTTTGTCATTAATACTTGAAAGGGTAATTTCTTGTCATAAAAAACTACCATCATATGGTGAATAATAATTAATAACATTTGATGGATATAATCATTGTCTATCTTGTGGAGCAGTATTAATATCACCACCACCAATATTTAAACCACGATCATTAAATACAGTATAAAAATTATAATAATCATTAATATTTAATTTATCTGCATCTTCATCTAA
>NZ_RCOO01000277.1:0-1118 GCF_003987485.1 Spiroplasma endosymbiont of Megaselia nigra | reverse complement strand
TATAACAAAATACAAAAATTTTAATGAGCTAAAAAATATGATAGATAATTATATTGTTGAGTATAATAATTATAGAAGGGTTTTAAAATTAAAAATGCCTCCAATTCAATTTGAATTAAAAAGCATTTTAAATTAAAAAAATAATTCTCAGTTATTTGAAACTGTGCAAACAAAAGTAATTGGATTTTTTATTTTTAAAAAAAGATATAGAATAGAAGAAAAATTAAAAATAGTAAAAGAAGGATTGCAATCAAGTGTTAATAAAATAAATTATGCAATGTTTAAAATATTGTATATTCAATTAGTTGAAGAATCGGTGGTGATAGTAGTTAAAAATTCACAAATAATTTTAAAATATTTTAATTAGATTTAATAATGCTACTATTTGCATCATAAGTAAATAGACTACTTATTTGTGATTGTTTAACTTCTACTTCTCCGGATCAAGGATCAGCAATTAAATATGTATATTCTTCAAATTTTTCTGATACTTGAATTCCATGTATAACAATAAGATGTCTTATCATATGGTTGTTTCAAGGATATTTACCATGCATACTTAATATAACTGGAAAATTATGCTTTAAACTATTGTTTACATCATTATAAAATATTTTTTGTTCTTTTTCGGTTAAACCATAATTGAGTCCTAATATTTTTCGTGTATATTTATGATTATTTTGGTTTGTGAATTTATTTAAAATTGCTGGAATATTTCCTGGATAAGTTCCTGTTTTTACAGTTTGTAAATAATTTGCTAATTTTTCTTGTGATATTTTTTTATTAGCAACATAATTTATTACCATTTGTACACTAGCGGGGCCACATCAATAATTTGTTTCTTGATAAAATAATTCAACGGGTAATGAAATTGATTTATGTTTTATAATATTTTCATTTTTTTCTTTATATAATGGTTCATAATTTTTAATTAAAGGTTCTTGTTTTCATTTATTTTTATAATAGGAATCGTGTACGATGAAGCTCCAAAAAACAACTCTTGTTAAATAAAAAGGGTTGTTTTTTTATTTGTAAACCCATAATTATTAATTGATTCAGAGAAAGGACAGCATCTTAAATTCTTAAAATAGAAACTTTTTATTACAACTTTTTGATAT
>NZ_RCOO01000276.1:0-1138 GCF_003987485.1 Spiroplasma endosymbiont of Megaselia nigra | reverse complement strand
TTTACGCAAAAAAGACCATACTCCGTTAAGAGTTGGTGCTGCTGCGTTAGGTACTGGAATGGGTAATACTTTGATTATGGAAAGAGTTTTATATTTAGGCGGAGCAGTAGTTGAACCCAAAGGAATTATTAAACATATTGTTACAAAAATTGATATTAGTAAAATTAATAAATTAGATAAACCAACTATTCATGTAACAGACCCAACAAAAGCAACAATCGAACAATTAAAATCACAATTTAAAGATGTTGTTTTAAAAGCGGTAAAAGCAGTAGATAGTTCTTTAACTGAAAGTGATTTCAATTATTTTATTGAAAGTAAAGGTGAAGATTGACCAATTAATATTACAAATGATAAAACTGTTGAAGTTCAAATTGAAGGTAAAAACAATGCTACTGGTCAAACAAATCCGATTGATGTTAGAATTAAAAATTCTTAATAGTACTAAAAAATAGTACTTTTTCGTTTGGTAAATATGCCAATTGGAACATCTAAAACAGCTCTTATTTATGCTGTTAAAAAAAATCCAACTAGATTGTCAATCCAACAACAAGAAAAAAGTTTTGGTTTACAGTTATTAGAATTTTTAGGAATTCAAGTTTTAGCCCTTGGTTTATCATTTTTAACTGGTGGTGTAGCATCTGCTATTGGCCTTGGTGCGGGATTATCTAATTTTGCCGCAGCATTTATCTCGTTTGGAGTAGAAACAGCAACCGATTTTGCCGTAAATCAAATATACGATACATTAACATCAGAAGTTACAACAAAAAGTACTGCCTTAAATTTGTTACCAGCAATTGGTGGAATTGGTAAATTAACGCGTGCTGCTCGTACAACTAGAATTTTAAAATTAGCAAAAGAAACTAAATTACTTGAAAAATTAGGTGTAATAACTGCTAATAACTTAGAAAGTGTTGTAAAACAAGTTACGGGTAAAAAGATTTTATCTGATAAATTAATATTTGATTTTACAAAACAGGCTAATAATGAAACTTTATTATATACAATTGGAAAATTAGCCCGAAATGATTTTTATAAGGGTTTTAAAGTTTCTAATTTAGAAACAATTAATAATTTATTAAAAATTGAGAAAAATATTCAAAAAATAAGTCCTAAATTAGTTCAAAAAATACCACGC
>NZ_RCOO01000275.1:0-1140 GCF_003987485.1 Spiroplasma endosymbiont of Megaselia nigra | reverse complement strand
TTTTTGAGCAATAAAACTTATCTTATTATTTTTAACTTCTTGTACTATCATTTTTCTAAAATCTGCTGTATATTTATTAAATTTTTGTCCTTTTCTTGCCATATAAAAATGCACCTCCTCTAAAAGTTTAGTAAAGTTCTTTTTTAATTTTACTTACTTTTTGGGGTGCAGTCTACAAGCTCGATTAAAAGCAATGGTAAATTGTGAATTATATGAAAATACAGCAATGGGTATTCCAGTATCTAAAAGTTTTCATTTAGAAAAAACATATACAAAAGGACAAGTTAACCGAGATAAAGGTTATAATTTTACTAATGTAAATGGTTTAATTATTAATAAACAAGTATGAGCATATCCAATTAATATGGATACTATTCAACAAGTTTTAGATAATGATACTGCTAACCCCAAATGAATTGGTAAAGTACAATATGCAACACCAACTATTTTATATCCTAAAACATGTAAGATTATTTTAGAAAAAGCACCAACACAAGAAGAAATTAATATTGCTAAAAGTAATCTAAATAAAACATTTAGAGTACCAATTGATTATGTAATTCTATCATCAAGTAAAATAGATATTAGTAAAATTAATAAAATAGATAAACCAACTATTCATGTTGCAGACCCAACAAAGGCGACAGTAGAACAGTTAAAACCACAATTTAAGGATGTTGTTTTAAAAGCAATAAAAGCAGTAGATAGTTTTTTAACTGAAAGTGATTTTGACTACTTTATTGAAAGTAAAGGTGGAGATTGACCGATTGATATTACTAATGATCAAACAGTATCTGTTCAAATTGAAGGTAAAAACAACGCTACTGGTCAAACAAACCCAATTGATGTTGTAATTAAAAATTCTTAATAAACAATGAATTTATTAATATTACGAGTTTTAACTTTATTAGTATCTAATTTAGAAAATAAACCTTTAATAAGTAAATTTGTAAATTTAATTAATAAAATTAATCAAGTTAAAAATAAAATATTAAAACCAATTAATTATGTTACTGATAAATATAATAAAATTACAAATAAAGTTGAAGATATTTATCAGTGATTAAATCCATTTACTTATTTAGATTTAATTAAAAAAGGTCATAAAAAAGAAATACAAAAAATATTAAATCAATTAGA
>NZ_RCOO01000037.1:0-9236 GCF_003987485.1 Spiroplasma endosymbiont of Megaselia nigra | reverse complement strand
ATGCAAATAAAAAAATCGCTCTAATAAGCGATTACTTTAATTTATATTTAATTACTTTAATTTATATTTTTATAAAACCTAAGCTTTTTTCCGGCTACCGCATTTTGACGATGATATTCTGCTTTTAAAATTTTATTATCTTCTGAAACAACTTTTCGAATATGTTTTAATTTTTGATTTAATTCCTTTTTCCACTGTGGCATCTCTCTTTTATTTTTTTTGCGCATAGATTGATATTCAAGATTAAATTGTTGTTTCATCTCTTTTAATTGCAGTTTTAAATTTTGTTTTAACACAGCCACTTCCTGTTGAATCTTAACATCTGCTTTTACTTGACGATTAATTATTCTTAATTCCGGTTTAATTTTTTTCTTACTTTGATAATTTGCTATTTTAAATTGATACATTTCACGACGTTGTTGGCGTTTTAATGCTTTAATTTCTTGATTTAATTTTTTAGTAATCAGTGCTTCTTCTTTTTGCAATCTTTTAAAATCATTTCCATATTTTTGTTGAATTTGATTAAAAATAGGATAATAACTTTCACATAATTTTTTAATAGCTTCCTCTTGCTTTAGAACTAAATCACAATATTGCGACTGTAAATGTGATAATTTAGCATATAATTCTTTTTTCGGCAAATTATAAAACTGTGATAATTCTTGTTTTGCTTGCCCTTTTACTTTTCATACGGCTTGATAATAATTATTTTTTAAAAAACTAATTTCTTGTTTTTTTAATAAATATTCATTTTTCACTTGTACAAAATGGTCTAATGCGGAACCAAGGGCAATAAATGTTGCTAATTTATATTTTGTTTTAAGACCACGTTGCCCAATTTTTGTTGCTTCCTTATATTTTAAATTTTCAAAAAAACGAATTTCTGTTTTTAAAGTGGTAATTTTCCCAGCATATAACGTTAATTGATCATTAATTTCATTCCGATATGCTTTAATTTCTTCTTTAGTTCCCTCTTTTTTTAATTCTTGCATTTTAATTCGATATATTTTATTCGTATTTTTAATTTGTTTTTGATAGTCCTTAATTTGTTTTTGATATTTATTATATTCTTGCTTTCATTCTACATTGTGTTGAATATTTCATCAACGACGCAATCAAAAGATCGGTTTAAAGTAAATAAATAATGTAGAAATTGCAGACATATAAATAATGATTCCGAAAATCAATTGTCCCATTTGTTTTGACATTTGAAAATCAGGTAATTGCGTTGCTTGCAAAGCAGCTGTTTTAATAATTCCTCATAATAAAGCAATTGGTAAAATAGCAAGCCCATTTGTAAAAGCAACTAATGCAACAGAAATTGCATCAAAACCGACAACTGGTAATGAATCAGTTGTAAATTGTAATACTGTTGATTGTGTCATATAATATAACATTCCCAACACGCCTGCTAAAGCACCTGATAATGCCATTGAAACAATAGTATATGCTTTAACATTTGTTCCAGCGTATAAAGAAGCATTTTTTGATTTTCCAACCGCTTTAATTCGAAAACCTAAAACAGTATAATTCATAATAAAAATAATTATTCCTAATAATAACATTGCAATAATAAATGGAATAATTCATAATTGCCCATTCAATACTAAATTAAAATTTGGGGCTGTTGTAACAATATCAATTGTTGAATTTTGATTTGAATTTCACATCCCATGCGCTGGATTAATAAACATTCATTTCATAACATACCAAACAATTCAATTTAACATAATTGTTGAAACAACTTCATGAATATTAAAATAAGCTTTTAATGCCCCAGCAATTGCTGCTAACATTGCACCAACAAGAATTGAAATAAATAAAGATCCAATTACGCCAGCTCCTTGACTAATTGTGGGATTCTTTAAACCTAAAACAATTGTCATACTACCTGCTAATAACATTTGTCCAGGAACACCAATATTAAATAATCCAGCTTTAAAACCAACCGCAACAGCTAATCCCGCAACAATATAAATTGCTCAATAAGTTAATGTCGAATCTTTTAATAATGGGTAAAAAGCTAGTCGAAAAACATAACTAAAAAATAATAATGGATCTGATGCATTTGCACCGATAATAATAAAACTAAGCAGAACTCCTACAATAATTGCACAAATAGATGCCTTAAAATAGTTCATTTTAGTTTTAAATTCATTTGAACGAAAGAAAATTCTTGTTTTCTGTTTTAATAATCATCCATAATTTTTAATTTGTGTTTGCATTAATTTTTATTCCTTTCTTATGATATCTTCCTGCCATCATTAAACCAATTTCTTCACGTTTAATTTTATTGCCAGTAACTTCACCAGTAATGCGTCCATTATGCAAAACAACAATACGGTCAGCTAAACTCATAATTTCTTCTAATTCATATGAAACTAATAAGACTGCTTTCCCTTGTGCTTTTTCTTCCAAAATTTTATTATGAATATATTCAATTGCTCCAACATCTAAACCCCTTGTTGGTTGAACAACAACTAAAATATTATGTTGTCGTGATAGTTCTCGCCCAATAACTAATTTTTGCTGATTACCTCCTGATAAGCTGCGTGTAACAGCAAAACCAGAATTTGCACCTCTTACATCATATTTATTAACAATTTGTTGAGCATATAATTGAATTGCTCCTTTATCTAATAAACCATAATTTGAAAATAGTTTTTGATTAATATTTTGTAAAACAACATTATCAATTGCATTGAATTCTAAGATTAAACCATATTTATGACGATCTTCAGGAATATTAGACATTCCATTTTGATAGCGTTCATAAATACTTTTTTTGGTCACATTAATATCATTAAAAATTATTTCTCCAGAGGCTCCTTTTTCTAATCCGGTTAGAACATTTACTAATTCAGTCTGCCCATTTCCTTCTACTCCAGCAATTGCAACAATTTCTCCTGCATGAACGATTAAATTAAAATCATCTAAAGCCATCAAGCGCGTTAGGCCTCTTTTCTTTACTGATAAATTTTCAATTCTTAATAAAACTTCTTCTCGTGGTGCTTGCCCTGAATTTTTAATTTCAACTAAATTACGGCCAACCATTGCTTCAGCAATTTCTTTCTCATTTTTATCTTGCACATTAAAAGTTTCGACAACTTTTCCACGTCGAATAACTGTTGCCCGATCAGCAATTTTTTTCACTTCATCTAATTTATGGGAAATAAAAATAATTGTTTTCCCATCTTTTTTTAAATCTAACATAATATTTAATAAGCCTTCAATTTCTTGTGGTGTTAAAACAGCTGTTGGTTCATCAAAAACTAAAATATCTGCTCCACGGTATAAAATTTTTAAAATTTCAACTCGTTGTTGCATTCCAACTGAAATATTTGCAATTTTTGAACGAAAATCAACTTGCAAATTATATTTAATTGCAATTTGAGCAATATCACGCGCTTCTTTTGAACGATCTAAAAATACTTTCCCTTTTAACTGTTCATATCCTAATGTAATGTTATCAAGTACAGTAAAAATATCAACTAATTTAAAATGTTGATGAACCATACCAATTCCTAATTGATTTGCTTTAATAGGATTATTAATATATTCTGGTTTTCCATTAATAAGGATTTCTCCCTTTGTTGGTTCATACAAACCAAATAAAATACTCATTAATGTTGATTTTCCTGCTCCATTTTCGCCAATTAAAGCATGAATTTCACTTTTTTTTACTTTTAAGATAATATCATCATTTGCAATTAAATCACCAAAGACCTTGGTAATATTATTCATTTCTATTGCATATTCATTATTGTTTTTCATATTATGTCCTTTCCTTCTATTGCAAAGCGGTTTCAATTGCATTTAAAATATAAGTTTTCAATGTATCACTATTTTGATAAGTATTTGCTAATGTTATTGTAAATACCTTTGCTGCTACAGGAGGGACATCATCAATTCCTCGGGAATAAACATCTTGTAATACTTTAATAATTTTATCAAATGCTGTATCCTTTGTTAAATCATCAGTTTTATTATGAATAAAATTAACAGTATCTTCATTAATTGATTTTGTTGTTTCAATCCCTGTCCAAGTTGGATGCTGAATTGATGATTGATCAGTATTAATTCAACATTCCGGTGTCACATGATTATTGTCTCAAGTATTACTATTAGATGAATAACCACATTTATCTGAATAAATATTCTTGAGAGCTTCTTGAGTTGAAGTTGCAATTTCTTTTAAGGCACTTGTTACGATTATGTCTTCTCCATAAATTTTAGATTGTTCTGTATCCACACCAATAACTTTAGCTGGTGATTTATTATATTTAATTCGGCCAATAGTATTACCATGCACAAAACCTGGCGAAATTAATGTTTTTGCGCCAGCAATATATGCTGTTAAATAAGCTGTTTTAAAGTCAGATGGTGTTTGACTTGCTGGTTCATAATACTAGCTCGATGGTGACTTTTTTTCACTCTGATGGTAAAATTTATTTATCCTTTTGTGAAATGACATATTTACTTGCTCCATCTCATGCTGATTCATTAAACGATGCATCGGTCACAATACCAGCATCGGTAATAACTCAAATATTACTATCAAAATAATATTTTTTAGCACATGCAACAAGAAAAAGACTCGAACCATTTAGCAAAGTTGCTGCTACAAAAACACTGAGCAATTTTGTCATTGTTTATTTCCTCCCGTTTATTACTAATAAATTATATTTTTTAATTAATTATTATTCGGCAATTGAATATTTCCTTTCATACTTAAATTAATATGTTTAATGCCCTAACAATGTAATATCTCATTGCTAATTTATTTTTAACATATTTTTAAACGAATGAAAAGAAAAAAACTACTTTCTAAATAAAAAAGTTAAATTTAATCAACCTAAATTTAACTTTTTTAATAAATTTATTTATAATATTAACCAATAAAATAATAATTTTTATTTGTTATTCTTTTTACAAAATGGACAATTTGTTTCAAATGGAATATCTTGTTTAGTATATTTAGAAATATTATGTAAATTAAGATGATTATAATCAGCAAATTGATTATTATTTGCCCTTATTTCTTCTTGAGATGAATTACTATTTTTAGTTCGATAATAATTGCCCAAACCATATGAACTTTCACTTGAGTTAGCAACACCATATGTGTTAGAATAACCTTTTTTATTATATAAATTATAAGGTGTTGATACTAAGTTAATATCACTAATTTGAGGATAAAACTGATCAATTGGTACAACACCGTGATGCTTAATATATTTTTTAGTTTCAACATCGTTAATTTTTTTTGCAAAATCTGCTGATTTTGCCTCTAACGATTCAACTTTTAAAGTTAAATTTTTTAAGTGATTTTGCACTTCTCCTAATGTTTTTGTGTGTGTTGTGTGTAAGTTAATTGAATCTTTAATTAATTCTTCAATTTTTTCAAAACGATATTCAAAATCATTTGAAATAACTTGTTGTGATGGTGGTTCTTCTACAAATGGTGTTTCCTTAATTGGTTCTGGCTTTTCCTGATTAAAGTATTCAATTACTTCATCATCTAAATTTGAAAAATCACCATTCATAATTTTATCATCTAATTCATCTAAACTATACGATACTTCGTCTTTTAAAATTGGTCGAATTTCTGGTTGCAACGATTTATTTGTTTCATTTGTAACAACATCATGTAATAAATGACCTTGATGATCTTCTATTTTATTCTTATTTAATTCATCTGCGTTAACTTCTAATTGATTTGTTCCTTTAACATCTGTTGTAAATATTTCTGCGGGTACACTATCTTCTATTTCTGTTAAAATAGTATTTTGTTTTTCATTCATTGAGATATTAAACATATCTGCTCCCACATTGTTTGGTTCTGTTGTATTTAGTGGTTCAGGAGTTAATTCTAAATTAATTGCATCATTTTTTACCTCATGCTCGGGTTTTACTTCATTAGTTCTTAAGATTTCATCTTCAACTAGCGTTGCCATATTATTTTCTATTTGTTCTACTGTTTGTTGTTCAACTGATAGGTCTGAAAGTTCATTGTTTTCAGAAGATTGTATTTCATCATCATAATTATCTTCATTTGCAACTGAATCAATTTCATCAAGATGCCCAACTTGTGAATCATCTAACCCGGCTAGTTCAGCAAAAGGGTAATCATAATTATCTGGTACATTATCTGTTTTTGTTTCTTCATCATCTGATGTTTTAATATCAGGTAATAATTCTCCTTTTAATTTATCAATATTATGATCAGATGGAATAAATATAATTCCTGTCCGTTGTGATTCTTGGTTTGCTAGTTTAATATTGTTATTCATAATTTCTATCTCTTTTTTTGTTTTACCATTATCTACAACATTATTAAAAGTATTAATTTCTAAACTAATATTTTCTGATGATTCATTAATGTTGTCATTCAAGACATTATCAATTAAATTATTATCTGTTGCTAAAATTTGATCATTAAGAAAATCAACTGTGGCTTGTGAATTATTACTAAATATTTCAGCAATACGCATTAATTTTAATTCATGCTCTGGTTCTAACTTTAATTTTCTTAATAATCCATTTGCTTGTTTAGCAAGAACATTATAAATTTTAGCTTTCTTTTTAATGAATTTAGGTTTTACTTCTGCTATTTCTACTTCTTCTTCTACCATTTGTTTAATATTAAGTGCTTGTTGATGCATTTCACTTCATTTATTATAAAGTTTTTTTTGTTTTCTTGTCATTGGTTTCTCTGATGTTCATGATGAATTCAAAAATTCATCATCTAAAAAAGAAAAATTTGGTTTTTCATCTTCTGCTGCATTAAAATCAGCATTTTCGTTTACAGCGCTTGTTTTATCAGCAAAACTTTTAATATCAGCATTAAACTTATAATCAGCATTTGGTTTTACATCCAAGAATGGAGCAGGAATTTCCTCAACTCGTTCATTTTGTGGAGCATCATTTGCTGAATTTTGATCTTCTAGTTGGTCTGATTCCAAGTTTGATTTTTCTTGTTGTTTAACTTCATTAACAACTGGTGGTTTTGATAATTCTTTTGATTTACTTTGTTTTAAATCAGTTTCCGTTGTATTTGATTTTGTTTCAAAAACCGCTGGCTTCTGCGGATTTATCATAGTTTGTGTCATATCATTAATTAAATTTGCTAATTCATGTTCATCAACATCATTTTTATTAGAATTAAATAAATTATTTAATTCATTTGATGAAAAAATCGAATTTGATTTTTGATAAGATAACTTTTTACTATCATCCTCTTTTGCGTAATCATTGTTTTTGAAATATCTTTCGGTTTCTCCGATCCCTGCGATAGTCGCGTCAACTCCCAAAGTTGCACTTCCATGATACTTTCCCTCTTTATTTACCTCTCTTTCAAGTTTTTTATCTTGGTGGTAAATAACAATCATATTTTGTTCTTCAACAAAATTTTGTAAAGACCCAACATCAAATAATGATGATTCAATAAACAATAAACCAATAAACATTAATGCTGCTAATATTAATACTGCTACTTTTCCATAAATTAATGCTGCAATAATTAATGTAACAAATATCATTTTAATATATGGTTTTGCAATTAATTGTCCTTTTTTAACACGATGCAGTTGAACTGATACTAGTGTAATAACTAATAATGCAACAAAAATTGTTAAAGCAATAATTGTGTATCCTCAAATACCTCCTGTCAAATAACTTAAAATTTGTTCTTGTTTAAAAATTGATGTTTGAAAAATATCATTCATTGAATTTAAAATTGATGGAAGCGCAACAGATTGTATTACCAAAAAGTTTAAAATAGCAGTAAAAATTTGAACTATCGCTCCAATTATAATTAAACTTCACCCTAATGTTACTAAAAACACAAACATTTTAATTATCCTCCTCTATCTACTTTCCACCGCGCATAGCTCAATAATCAAAGCCAATTGTTTCATCATCCTCATCTTTTGTTTCAACAGAAGCAAAATCTGACATTGGATGATAAGAATCAGCTGCTTCTTTTGTTGGTTCTTTAGTAACGACATTATCATTTTCATTTTTAATAATATATCGTTTGTTATAAGCACTAACTTCATGCGCAACCAATTGGTCTGTTGCATAATTGCCATACATCTGTTTAACATAAGTTTCAATTAAAAGTGGATTTAATCCAGCAATAAATTTAAACTGTAAAATTCCTTTAAAAATAGCTTGTACTAAGCTAAATATTTTTTTAAATTTGACATATCCCACTAAATCAATATTATTAAAAATTACTACAATATTTTCTGTAATGTCATAAGCACGTAAAATTTCTTCAAATTCTCTTCTAATATACTCTAATGGATCATCAAATTCTAACTCATTAACAATTACAATTGAATTAGAATCATTAACTTGTTCTAATGATTCACTTTGTTTTAAAGTTCGTGCAAATAATTTAACACGATCTCATAAAACTTTTTTATCCTCTAAACTAACTTTTGGTAGTCCCTTAATAATTTTTTTAAGTAAAAATAAAAATGGTGAAGCATATAATTCAATACGTAATAAATCAATATTAACAAGCGGCATTAAAAAAAAAGAAGTAGCAATTTCAGACATTGAATCACAATTTCCTTTATCCATAACTGCTAAGAAAAATTGCATTTCGTTATTTTTTTCTTTAAAAATTTTCATTAAATCACGAATAATTTCAAAACTTGATAATGTAATTCCATCAATCTTAAGTTCATCAGTTTTAATATTATGATTACTATTCTTTAGAAAGTCTCCTGTCAGTTCCCCATCTTCATTGTTACCTTGTAATAAATTTATATTTCGGCCATTACTTTTCATATTTATTGTATTTGTTTCATTAGTATTTAATTTCATATTTTTCATTCTTTCGAATGGATTGATGTACATCGCGTGGTCCTCCTGCTTCGTTTATTTATGGTTAAATTATATCATATTTCTAAAAAAATTATAAAAAAAATTGCATTATGAAATGCAATTTGGTATGATATTATCCTTTTCTAAAATTAACCATTGTGCTCTTTCTTTAAATCCGCAAGTTCTTGTTCTAATTGTTTAATTCTTTCTTCCTTGTTTCCTAAGGGTGGATTGCTACCAATCAAGACTGCACCCCAAAAAGTAAGTAAAATTAAAAAAGAACTTTACTAAACTTTTAGAGGAGGTGCATTTTTTAATGGCAGGAAAAGAACAAAAATTTAAAACATATACTGCAGAATTTCGAAAAAATACAGTAAAAGAAATTGAACAAACATCGC
>NZ_RCOO01000274.1:0-1161 GCF_003987485.1 Spiroplasma endosymbiont of Megaselia nigra | reverse complement strand
CTGTTTTTGGATTAAATTCTTTCATTTTTTACTCCTTTATATGGTTAAATATAAGTAGAGAAAAACATGTACAGAAGAACTTGACACGGTTCTTTTTTTTATTATCTATATTTTACATCAAAATAAAAAAAAGTAAATTACTTTACTTTTTTCAGTTAAATTAATTTGCTAATAATTAACAATTAAATTGTAACATACTAAATAAAAATTACTATTATTTTTTGCATTTTTATTATTTTTGTGTTAATGTGTAGAACTAAGGAAAGAGGGTAAAAAATGATAAATATTGATAACAACTTTTTTAATAATTTTAATAATTTGTTATATATACAAAATATTGAAATTATTCAACAAAATTTAGAAGATTGTGATGAATGAATTTTTAAAAATTATAAAATTGATGAAACTTTAAAAGAATTTAAAGATTATAATGTAAAAGAAATAAAACCAAGAACATTAACTATTTTAAATGGTAAAATAACTTTTAAAAGAAGAAAATATTATAAAATTAATCCAGAAACAGGTAAAGAAGAATATATTTTTCCTTTGGATAAACTTTTAGGAATTGAAAAATGACAAAGAATAGATAATTCTGTTAAAGAAAAAATATTATCATTTATTGGCAAGAAAAAAACATATCAAGATATTTTAGATACTATGGAACATATAAAAATTTGTATAAAAACAATTTCAAATATTATGAAAAATGCAAAAACTGATAAAGAATATTATCTTAATAAAACTGATAAAAAAATAAAGATACCTCATACTTTATATATTCAAATTGATGGAACTTATTTAAAAATGTGAAATGAAAAGAAAAAAAGAAAAAAGAAAATAAAAAAACATAGTATATTTTCAACTGTTCATACTGGTTTTGATAAGGCAAAATCAACGAAAAAAAGACCTGTAATTCAAGATAAATTAGGTGTTATAGAGCTAGATAATATTCCAGAATATATTAAAAAAAATAGTAAATTAACTAATTTTGTTAATAAATTACTTACATTAATTACAAGTTATTATGATGTTAATGACAATATTGAATTTATGGTATTAGGAGATGGCGCACCTTGAATTAAAAATATTGTAAAATTTATTCAAGAATATTTTCCTAAAAATAAAGTACATTACACGATAGATAAATTCCACCTTACAAGT
>NZ_RCOO01000036.1:0-9271 GCF_003987485.1 Spiroplasma endosymbiont of Megaselia nigra | reverse complement strand
AAAAAAGCAACAATTCATAACAATATTTACTTATCGCATGACGAATATATTAATGATGTTAAAAAATGAAATAAATGATATTCAAGCCGCAAAGAAAAGAATATAATAAATAAAATTTTATAAACCTTTTTTACTAATACTTACTTTTTGGGGTGCACTCTACACAAGTTCTTTTTTTTATTATTTATATTTTACATCAAAATAAAAAAAAGTAAATTACTTTACTTTTTATTTTAGTATACAAGCATATAGAGATAAATTGGAACTTGTTACAATGTAATTATATAATTAATAATATATTTGTCAATAATTTTAATTTAAAAAAATGTGAAAATTTATCTTTTTTATAAATTTAATGTATAACTTTTTTATAAAAAGAATTGGAGGAAATATAGAGTAATGAAAGATTATACACATGTAAAATATGATGAACGAATATTTTTTAAGGATTTATTTTTATCTGATAGTTGTAAAAAGAAAAATGGCACCCTTAATTTATCTGAAATATCAAGACAAACAGAAAGAGATATTAATACTGTTAAAAGAGAAATTAAGAGATTTACAAATATAGAAGATTATAATGCCAGTGAGGCGCATGATGATTATTATAAAAAACGACAGAAGTGTATTAAAAAAATACCTACATTTACAAAAGAACAACAAGAATTTTTAAATTTAAGATTTAATATTTTGGGTGATTCACCAGCAGAAATTATTCAGCGATTTTTAATAAAGTTTGGTATCAAATTTCCTGCCTGCCTTAAAACATTTTATAAATGAATTTATTTAGGTCTTTTGGGTTTGTTAAAGAAAAATTTATTAAATGGTGGTAGAAGAAATAGAACAAAGAAAAGACCTGATAATCGTGGAAAATTAGATGAAAGATTTAAATCAATATGAGATATTGAAAATAAAGAAACAGATGTTGGTTGATTTGAAATGGATACAGTAGTTGGTAAAGACCATCAATCTAGTTGTTTAGTATTAGTTGAACAAAATAGTAAAAATTATTTTGCAATGAAATTAGAAGAACATACTGCTAATGAAGTTTTAAAAAAACTTAAAGAATTAGTTAGAATTAATGGTTTAGTTGGAAAAATTAAAGGAATAATAACAGATATAGGAAGAGAATTTAGTAAGTTTGAAGAAATGGAAAAGATTACTGGTTCTAATATTTATTATTGTGACCCAGGTTCACCTAAACAAAAACCCTTAATTGAAAGAATGAACCGTGAATTTAGAAAACGATATGGTAAAGGAACAGATTTTAATCCTGTTACGCAACAAGAAATAAATTTAGTAGTTGATATTATAAATGAAAAACTACGGCCCTGTTTAAATTGAAAAACGGCAAAAGAGATATTTTCAGAGAATTTTAAATAAGTTTATTTGAATAATTTAATAAACTATTTTTCAGTGTGTTAAAATTAAGATAAATTTACAAATAATTTAACAAATAATTTATTTTTTTTAAAAAATAGTTGCATTTCTTTAGAAGAGTGTTATTATCAAAATAACAAGAAATAAATTTGGAGTTTAGATTTACATAATACAAAATAAATAAGAAGTTTAATTTTGATTTACGATTATCAAAAGAAATTTAAAATTAAAATTTATGACTAATGATAAGACTAATGCTTTAGTCTTTTTTATTTATCAAAATGTGTAGTTAAGATTAATTAAATAATCAGATTTTTAACTTAGCAATTTGTTAATTTAAAATTAATATGATAAAGTTAATATTGTAAATGATTTTATGAAATGGTTAATATTTCTTAAAATAAATGACTTTAATTAACTGTTTTTATTAATAAATTATTATAAATTATTTCATTTAAAAAAATAATTACATTAAATGATATATAGTATAAATAATATTATAAAGAGTAGAAAAAACATAAATTAAAAATATAAAATGAAAAAGTAATAAAATATCAATTTTATTCTTTTCAGTTGTGAAAGGGGCATATTAATATTATGGGCTATTTAGGAAAAATGTTTGAAAATGTAGGAAAAATATATTTAGCATATAAAGTAATAGTATGAACTAATAATGTGCGTAAAAAAAATAAATCAGCATGAAATTTTACTGCTGATAAAATTAGCGAAAAATGAAATAGTGCAAAAAAATGGTTATTGAAAAAACATTACTATTGAACTAATTATAATAAATGACTTAATATAATAACAAAAGAAGAAAGAAAAAAAATTAATGTTCAACAAGATATTGTTATTAATGCTCAAATATATTACAAACAAGTTGAAAGAGAAGCAAAGCGTAAACTTGAAGAAATGAAGAAGATTGCAAAAAGAGATAATATATATGAGTATTTAGAACCTGACTTTAGACAAATTGAAATTGTTTTAGATAATTTCGACATCTTAAAAATGATGTCACATATTTTAGCTTCAAATCAAGCTCTTGCTGATAGATTTAAAGAAATTCTTATTGAAGTTAATACAGCTTCACCTTCACATTCAAATAGTGAACAAATGATTGATAATGATAGAACCGATGATAATGATGAATTTTTTGATGCAGTAGAAGAATTAGAGTCTAATCAAATAGATTATGAACGTAGTTCCTAAGGAAATGTAATAAATAATTTGGTCGCATGTAAAAAAGAAGGGTTTTAAGAAAATAGATAGAAATTGAATAAAAATAATAAACCATTTACTAAAATGGTTTTTTTATTTGTAAACCCATAATTATTAATTGATTCAGAGAAAGGACAGCATCTTAAATTCTTAAAATAGAAACTTTTTATTACAACTTTTTGATATTCTCTTTAAGTTGTTTATACATTTATTAAATATCTTAGAAATCTTTACAAAGTGTACCTGTTTTTTCTCCCCTTATTTAAGGTGTTGTCCTTTCTCTGTTTCAGTTAATTAATTTGCTAATAAAAAAACTTAATAAAAGAAAGGAGTAAGTAATGAAAATTAATAAGCAACAAAAAATATGTGATGTTAATGATTGCTATAAAGCAATATCATTCATTACCGAAGAATTTTTATCAAATAAAGTTTTATGAACTTGTGAAAAACATAAAGATTTATTAAATCGCACAAAAGTTAAAAAACAAAAGCGGTTTTATAAACGCTTAGAAAATTCAAAAATTATCTTTGATTATGAAACTGGTTTTTTAAAACTTAAATTTTATAAAACAACTTAATGCATTGTGGGACGGTTATTTTAAATAACTAAGTGCTTTTATTCCACATAGGCGGTCTAGCCCAACGGTAATCAGCCCGGAAATAATAGACGCTTTAACAAGTGATAGTCGTGATAAGTGCAAGGTCAACATCGAACGACAATAAATATTGAGATGGCCACTTTAAAAATAAATTTGCGATAGATATTACTTCTTAGAAGTGACAGCGGTTTAAAAACCACAAAGTCAGCATTAGGCTCTTCAAGGTGCAAGTGAATTTATTTTAAAAACTGAACGCTTTGACCTGAAATGGTGCGGATGAAGAGAGAGAATTCTCTGGCTTTATCTTATAAAAACAACTGTCTATTATTTAATAATAAACAAATATTAAATATATTATCGCCACCGCTCACCCCCAATGAAGCGGATGGCGTAATAAATAAATATTATATAACTAATTCTCGCTTTGGCACTTTCACTTGGGAGTGAGTGCCAGCGAGTTAAAAAAGAAAATTAGAATAATTAATAAATTAATTTAACGGAAGGATATATATGAGAAATAAAAAGTTAAATAAATACATAATTAATAAATTAAATCAATTAATGCTTAGAAGTTATATAGTATCATTTGATGATATTACGGATGAACATTGGGCATTAAATACTAAAAAGAATTAGGAGAAATAAATTATAAATAAAAGATATCTATTAGTAATGAAAAGTAAATATGGTGATTTCAAAACAAACTTCTTTTATACATTAGAAGAAGCAAAAATTAATGCTGATGTTGAAAATCAACAAGAATGATTAACAACTATTATTGATTTAGAAAATAAAAATATTAAATGACAAAGAAAAGGAGTTAAATAATATGTGAAAAGATGAATATAACAATGTTTATACAGAAGAAGATTTATTTAATATGGCACTTGAAGAATGTCATTCAGAAGATAGTGCTTATGAATATATTGATAATTTAATTGAAGAAATGGAATTAGAGGAAATTTAATTATGGAAGAATTAAAATTAAATAATGAAGTTAAAAATATTACTTATCCGTTTTATTTAAAAGGAAATGATTTTAAAGAATTAAGTTTAAAAGCATTAACAATTAAAAAATGAATTGATGAAAATGGACAAGAATTAGCAGAATTTATATATCGACAACAAGCTTGATTAATAAATGGAGAATATAAATCACAATCACTAAAAGATTTAAAACTAGTAGTTTCAAAAATTGATTATATTTTTAGAGAACCATTAGAATTAATAAAAAATTTTAAAGATGAATTAAATTTTATTAGAAAAGATATTTTGAATTTAGAAAATAATATTAAAAGTAATCATGATTCTTTAAAAAATAGTGTAATTAATATTCAATTTCAAAAACAAAATGAAATTATTGAAACTCATAAAAAAGAACAATTTTTAGAAATTAAAAGTGTAGCAAAACAAGAACAAGAATTAAAAATTATTACTAGTAATTTTCGTAAAGAAAAATTATTAATTAAAGATATTGAAATATTGGGTATTAATGATAATTTTTTACAAAAAGCTGATAAATTAGAACTTATTAATCTTATTAAAAACTATTTAATTGTTGATGAACAAATTGTTAAAAATGAAATTAAAGAACAATGAGATAGTAATAAAGATATTAATTTAATTGGTATTAAAGGTATTAATTTTAAAATTAATAAAGGAGAAAAATAAAATGGCAAATATTGTTGAATTTTTAAGAACAGATAAAGCAACAGAATGAATTAAAAGTAAATTTTCAAATGAAAATGAAATTGCAAGATTTAAAAGTAATATAGTTGCAATATCAAATAGTAATGAATTATTACAAAAAGCAGACCCAAAAACAATTATGACCGCTTGTTATCAAGGTGTTTTATTAAACTTACCTATGGAAAAACAATTTGGTTATGCTTATGTCGTTCCATATAATACTAAAATAACAAGAATTATTAATGGCCGTGAAATACAAGAATGAATTAATCAAGCACAATTTCAAATGGGATATAAAGGTTATATTCAATTAGCACAAAGAAGCGGTCAATATTTAGATATGTCAGTATCAGATGTTAGAACGGGTGAATTATTAAATTATGATCGATTAAAAGGTACTAGTTTTAATTGAATACAAAATGAAGATGAAAGAGAAAAATTACCAATTATAGGTTATGTAGCATATTTTAAAATGGTTAATGGTTTTGAAAAAACACTATATATGACCAAAGAACAAATGGAAAATCATTTTATGAAATATTCTAAAACTTATGCTAAAAATAAATCATTTTATATTGCTACTTTTGATGAAATGGCATTAAAAACAGTATTAACTAGTTTATTACGAAAATGAGGTATTATGTCAGTTGAATTACAACAAGCATATAAATCAGACCAAGCAGTTATTACAACTAATGATGAAAAGATTTATATTGATAATGATAGTAATGTCGTCAAAAATCAGGGGCAGATGAGCAATGAACCCTTATCAAATAATATAAATACCTCATCTTATACAGAAATAGCGGACACAAACGATAATGTAGTTAAAGAAGAAGATATCTCAAATGTAGTACCAACAGTTAACAATGATGAGGAATGAGCAACTTGATAAAAATAGGTATTGACCCCTCAGGAACTGGTACTACGAGTATTGTTGTGTATGAAGATAATAAATTAACTAAAAAATTAGAATTTACAAATAAAGATTGAATTAATCATGCAAATAAAATTCGGAGATATAAATTTATTAGTTTATTTAATCCAGACGAATATATGTTCAATATTGAAGATTGTTTATATACTTCTATTAATGCTAGTAAAGATAGAGATGATTTATTAAGATTATTAGGTGCAATAGAAAATAAATTAAATGAATTAAAAATTAAATTTAATTGAGTATCACCAAAACATACTAAATCAATTGTTAAAAATATTGAAAATTTGAGTAAATATAATGATAGTTGTTTATGAGAATTTGATAAAGATACTAATTTAACTTATCAATATGGTAAAGGTTGATTTTATAATAATGAGAAAATATCTCATCATATAAGAGATGCCATTATTATTGCTAATTATAAAGGTTAATATTATATGAAACATTCATTTAATCAAAAAACAGGAAAATATTATTCTAAATTAATTCGTAATGTTAATATTTACTTAAATGAAAATGAAGAAAAAGTTTGAAATGAATTTAATGACTTTACTTATTCACAACGAATAGAATATCTGATTAATTTTTATATAAAACATAATAAAGAAAAATAAAAAATAACCAATTAAGGTTATTTTTTTAAATACTATTTGTTAGTTTTCTAATAGCATCTTTTTGCTCTTGTTTTTTGTCGTTTACTTTAACTTGCTTTTTAACATTTTTAATTTGACCTGTTTTTAATGCTAATTCTGTTGCATAATCAGGTCCTCGTAAATGTTTTTCGTGTGCAATAACAGCAGTTCTTAATTCTCTAATTTCTGCTTTATATTTTTTAATTTTTTTAGCAGATAATCCTAGAATACCAAGACTACCCATTCCACCAGCACCCGCTAATACAAGTAAAGTAATCATTAGTGTATCATTTAACATTTTTTTAATTCCTTTCTTATCCTTACTAAAACAGTGGCCATCCATCCTTTCAGAACAAAATAATTTATAAATTAAACTATATAACCACCCAAAAATATCAACCGCCCCTATATATAGTCTATTTTAATAAAATTTAATTATTATTGTTTATATTTAATTCTTGATTATTTTCTTTTTGTTTTTTAATATTTTTATTTTGTATATTTTTAAATACTTCTTCTGTTATGCCATCTAAATTATTTCATTGTTTTGCTACTCTTGGTTGAATAACACGCGGATTAATACGACAATCTAAACAATGTCTTAAATGGTCTTTTTTTCATTTTGATTTATCAATTCAAATAATAATTAAAGAAATTATTAAAGTAATTAAAGGCAAAATTGTAAATACTAATCCCATTTTAGATATTTTTAATCTTGGTATATCAATTTTCATATCTACTTTGGGTTTACTACTAGCAACAAATATACCCTGAATTCCATGTGTAAATAAGGGTGTTAATAATATTGCAATGCTATTACCTCAATATTGACCATAATTATATCAATTAATTTGGTCTTTAATGCCATTAATCATTCCATATTCTAATCAACAATTTAATACTAAAAATATTAATGTATAAAAACTAACTACTCAACTACGAATTTTATATTTTCTTTCTCATTCTTTAATATCTTTATGAGTTCAATTATAAGTCGGAATAGGGTCTTTTTTAAATCAATTTCAAGGTAATGCACCCTTTAATCAAGTTGTTTTATCTTGTTTCATTAATTAAAAATCCTTTCTAAATTATTATTTTTCTTTCAATATGTATAAATGTTAATTTATTATTTGCACTAATAAGACCGTTTTCTCTTATAATAATAATATTTGGTACAAAAAATTCATATATAGGATGATTTTTAAAAGTAGTAAAAGTTAGATTTATAACACTATTTTCTTGGTCTGAAATACTTATATTATAAATATAATTATTACTATCATAATCTTTTATTCTATATGTATCTGATGAATTTGATACAAAATTACTAGTATCAACTATTTCTCAATCATTATTACTAATAGATATATCACCACTACCTAATAATGAATTACCATTAATAGTTTTAATATTTGTTCCACTTATTAATTTATCTTGTTTTGTATTAATATCTTGTGATGTTTTTACAATATATTTACCATCAACTTTTTCAATATAAGTTTTATTTAAATTACTATCTTTAATAACATCTGAAGGAATATCGCCGTCTTGTTTTGCTTTTCATAATCCATTTTCTTCATAAATAGTATTATTATCAAACGGAACAATAAGTTTAATATATTCATTATAATCAATTTTAGAAAAGTCATTAATAGTGGGATAAGTTATATTTATTGAATTATCTGTTTGTAATCGTTCTTTTAATCAAAATAATAATGTTGGATAAAAAGTTTTTTTACTAATATGTTTATATTCTTCTTCTCAGGGATGAGCATAATTATCTAAACTATAATTATAAGGTCTAGATACTGTTTTACTAGATATAATATCAATAATTTCACCAGCTAATTTTAAAGCATTTTTAACATCACGAGTAATATTTTCATTTGCCTCAGGGTCATTAGTTTGTGAATATGCAACTCCACCTTGTGAAAATGATGCACTACCAGTTAAATCATTTACTCCTTTTGGTAAATATCAATTAATAACTGCTAATAAACAAGCAGATTGAATATAACTTAATCATTTATCATATTCAATTAAACCTGTATTATCTTTTTTTACTCAAGGAAACAAATCTTTTTTATTTATTTTATCTGAAATTGTCCCCCCCGATAATCTATCCATTCATAAACTAGTTTTTAAAATAGCATTATAAATTAAATTATCATTATAAGCAGATTGTTTTCTATCATTAATAGGTTGTCAAAGTTTACTTTCTTTAACATCTTCAACTGTTATAAATAACAAATTATTTAAATTATTTTCCATATAAAACACCTCTTAATTGATTACGATATTTATTTTTTAAATTACTTGGCTTATAATTATTAACTCTTGTTTTTGTTTTCTTAATTTTTTTGATAGTTTGATTAGTTTTGTAAAACATATTTTTAACTGGTGTTTTATATAAATTTTTAATATTTTTAACATCACTACGGCGTTCACGATACCATTTTTTATTATTAATTTCACCAGCAAAATTAAAATTAAAATGTCCAATTTTTAAATTATTAATAAACTTCTTAATTTGTTGTAATTTTTGAACTGTTGGTAATGTTAATTTAGTAGTTCCTTTTGGGTATTTTTCTTTTAATGCTTGCGGTAATCGTTTTTTAATATAATTTCTTAAATGACTAGGTAATCATTTTCTTAATCAATAACGCCAAAATAAAGTCCCTGCATTAGAAACAGCATTACTTAATAATTTTCATATTTCAACTGGAACACTAGGATAAACATAAGGTCCATAAAATTTCGGATGTTTTGCTGTTTTTGTATATATTAAAATAGTTAAATTACCTGTTAAAGTT
>NZ_RCOO01000273.1:0-1185 GCF_003987485.1 Spiroplasma endosymbiont of Megaselia nigra | reverse complement strand
TTTTAAATTTATTTATCAGTAAATCACTGATTGATTTTTTCACTTGCTTTGCTATGTTGATTTTTATAACCACCAGTAAATGCGTTTTTAAATTGTGCCTTGGCAACATTTTTAAACCCGTGTTCTTTTATTCCTGCGTGATATGCACGCATTGTACCAAGTCCACGAGCAGTTTTTTTACTTAAATTATAACTTGCACGAACACCACTTACTGTCAACGCCCCACCAGTCATAAAAGCATTGGTTGCTACTTTCAACCCCATTATGTTACCAATCCCATCACCCAACGATGTATTACCACCCAACAACGATGATAATAGTTGAGGGGATTTCACAACAACAATGCCAAACGCAAAAATACCTAATAAAGTAAAAATTGGTCTTGTTGTTGGGTCGGGAATGGCTTTACCAATTTCCGCGAATACCGACATACTCCATAAGAACAAACTATATGCTAAAAAAACCATATTAAAACTAATAAAGCGAGCAACCGTTAATTCTTTTCAGTTTTTAAATCTTCGTCCCTCATCTTGAATTGCCGATACTATCACAACGGGCGATAAAACATAAAGAATTAACAACTCCGCAGTTCGTCAGAATAAAAACAAAGCAATCAATAAGAAAATGTATATCATAAAGCCCTCAGAGAACAAACACAACAAATAATTAAAATGGCCACTATCTTTGAATGTCCAACTTGCGGGAACATATGTAAAATCGTGCATTCCATTATCAAACGACGAATTAAATATAAACAACCCGACATTTTGCAGCTGCAAGTTACTTGCTTGCATAATCGCTTGTGTTAGCAAATTAACAATAACATTCAAAGTATAAAAAATAACTGGTATTGTTGGAATTGCAACAAACAATAAAATCATATTCCGCAATGTTATTCTTAACTTGTTATGTTTTTCATCTGCCAACATTATTTCAATCATTCGAACCGCAAGCAACAAGACCAAAATTATTCCTGCAATCGACAAAATTACAATAAATAACATCGGCACACCACCGTTGGTATTATTTTCAAAAAGTAAGCGATTCGCCAAATTCCCACCCGACATAAAGTAAATTATGTCTTGAAATTTATTTAAAAGTCATAACAACGGTTTTATGAAAATAATATATAAAATCATAAATACCGCGTCCATAATTTTACCCAGCAACCAACTTGGAGCGTCT
>NZ_RCOO01000035.1:0-9403 GCF_003987485.1 Spiroplasma endosymbiont of Megaselia nigra | reverse complement strand
TATATTTATTAAATTTTTGTCCTTTTCTTGCCATATAAAAATGCACCTCCTCTAAAAGTTTAGTAAAGTTCTTTTTTAATTTTACTTACTTTTTGGGGTGCAGTCTAATATTAAGTAAACTTTTTTAAATTATTTATTTTTAGTCATTTAATGATTTGAAATTTATTATTTATTGATGTGTTCGATAAATTCATTGTATGCGTTAGCGCCAAGTGTGGTGCTAATGTTGTTGCTGATGAATTCATTGTTGTTATTTGCTCTGATAATATCATTGATATTTAAGATAGTGCTTTCATTTCGGAAGTATTGTGCGTTGTCTTTAATTTGGTTTAAGGTTTTATTTCACATTAGTGTATTACTGTATGTAATTGGTTTAGAACCGTTAGCAAATTGAACGATAGTATCATTATTTTCTGATTTCATTCATAAGACATCGTTTAGGTTGACTGTAGTTGTATTATCAGATACAAAATTTTTCATTTTTAATACTTGATATTGAGTGATATTATTTGTTTGGTATGGGCTATTTCCTACAACACCAGGCATAATGCTGCTAGCAATTGTTGTGATTCCTAGTATGCTTATTAATTTTTTCATTTTGTTTTCCTTCTTTCATTTTCAATATTTAATATTTTAATATTTTTATATAAAAAAATGAAAATAAAGCACAGGGGTGGTTGGTACTCAAATTTAAATAATTTAAGATATTTGGTATGTAAAAAATTAATTCATAATATTATTATCAAATTAAAAAAAACAGCAACAGACATAAATATTTCACACTCGTATTTCTAGTAACATTGTTAATATAGTTTTAATAATTTGATATAAGTTTAATAATATTCATAGTATAGCACTAATTAATGACTTAATCAATGATTATTTAAAAACCAGATATTTTATTAATCAGAGCTATCTGAACTCTTTTTTTCACCTTAATTTTATAGTATAATAAATAGGTGAAAAAAGTATGGGGGTTTTAATAATGGAAAATAATAAAAAAATAATTGATTATTGAGATGATTATGACCCAAATGATTTTGATCCAGCAAAACGACCAACTTCAATTTTGCAAGATAAAACGATATTAAATAATAATCAAAATTCTGTTGATAAAATTACTAGATTAACAAATGAATTTGAGACATATTCATATTACAATAATAAATTTAATGTTAAACAAAATAATGTTCAAAATGATGTTTTTGATCACAATGATAATTATGATGAATTAGATTATTCTGAATTTCAACCAATAGAAGGGGCAGAAATTAACCAAGCAACAGAATTAACTGATTTAGATGAATTAAATTTAAATAATAAGAATCGATTTGTTCCATTTAATGAAAATGATATGGTTACTCCAGCACTTGATGTTAATCAAATTTATGATCGTTGGCAAAAATCAAAAGCTAATTTAATTACGCGTAAATTAGATGTTCTACGAAATCGAGTTCAAGAACCACGGATTGAAGGACGCCGAAAATATAGTTTTTATGCTCCTAAATCATTAGAAGAATTATTAAATAAACCAGCTCAAGTTGTACTAGATGCGACTCCATGCGTTGGCGGTGATGAGGTTTATCCTGACCAAAAATATTTTAATAATCCAGTTTTACTTTCAAAAGTACGGGGTAAAAATAATGATAATTTGTCCTTATCTAATAGTAATGATGGAATACCGCTAATTTCAGATGAAATCTTAGACAATGAACCATTAACAATGAGCAATATCTTAAAAAATGCTAAAATAAATATTGATGCAAGTAAAAAAGAAGCAATCTTTATTAATGATGAGGATGTGCTAGATCCCAATAATTTAAATTATGAACAACGTTTGCGTTTATTAAAATTAGCAGCTGACCCCAATAATGAAGAACGAAAAAAATTGTTACAAATGAAATTAAATAATGGTAGTTTACTATCCTTATCAGCAATAGTTAAAGAACGATTACAAAAAGTTAAAACTGGGGAGATTGAATTAATTGAGGAAACAACTCTTACAAAAGATAACAATTAGAGTAAAAGGAAAAGAAAAAAATATTTTTTAGCACAATACCCTATTAATGTTTACACTTTCAAGTTATAATATAAGGATTATCAGTTTATTTTATTATTTAATAGTAGAGGATGATTAAGATGATATTAGGAAATAGTGAAATAGCCTTTATTTTAATTGGATTTTTTATTGCGATTAATATTATTATATTAATTTTTTTAATTCTATCTTACCGAAATATTTTAGTTCCGATTCCAAATTTAAATAATGCTCCAAGTCAATCAATGATTTCATTAGAAGTAATTGATCGCTATTTAACGAAAAAGAAAATTACTGGTTTAAAAGTTGTTCGTAAACCGGGCCAAGTTTTAATTACACATTCTTATAAAAAGAAAACATTTTATATTAATGATTTACAATTATTTAATCAGTCTTATTTTTTATCGGGGATGGGATTAGATTATGTTTTAGGGCGAACATTTTTTGCAACCCAATTATATTTAAAAAATAAACATGTTCAAACAATGCATTTCTTATTATATTTGGCTCCACCATTATTATTGTTATTCTTTCTTATCGTCTCATTATTTACAATTATTTTTATTGCTATTCTAAAAACTAATCCCGCCTTGTTAGACCATAATAATTTCTTTTACTTTATTAATCGCTATAGAGTCTTAAATTTATTATTAATTTTTATTATTGCAGCATATTTAATTTTATTAAGTTTTAATGGCCATTTTAAGCAAAATTTAGAAAATTGATATGAAACAGAAATGCGACCATTTGTTAAAAAACAGTTTCCGGAGTTATATGATGATTGAATTATTGCTCGTAGTTATTCACGGAGTATTGAGTTTACATATATTTTTGGTTATAATTTTATTTTTAAAAAAATTTATAAATATACAGGACCCTTTGGCCTTTAGTAAAATAGGGGAGAGAAAGAATGAAAGTTATTTTTCATATTGATATGAATATTTTTTTTTGCTAGTTGTCATCAAGTTGCTAATCAACACTTTCAAGGAAAACCACTTGTTGTTGCTAATTCTTCACGGCGAGCAGTTGTAACAACAGCGAATTATGAAGCACGACAATTAGGCATTAATAGTCCAATGCCGTTATATAAGGCAAAAGAAATTTGCCAGGACCTTGAAATTGTTAAGCAAGATTTTGGTTTATACGTTGATTTTGCGCAAAAATTATTTGATTTTATTAATATGGGTTGACTTTTTTTGTTTCGATGCGTTTAAAACGGTTTTTTTTCCTTGGTTAATTTGCATTTTAACATTTAATTGATCTAAGTCATTATTATCAAAATCACTAATTGTTTCTAACGGGTCTTCTTCAGATGAACTTTTGATGCGTTCAATGCCACGATTAACTCGATAAGCATGATCGATTATTTCTTGCAAGCCAGGATCTTTTTTACTAGTACGAGTAGGGGAAGATAAATTATTATTATCTCTTTTACCTACTTCTTGTTGGTTGGTAACTGCAGCACGTAAACGAGCCATTTTTTCTTTAATATCATTTTCATCAACACCAATTGCTTTTTCATCTTCATTTGGAATTCCTAATTTGTGTTTAATGTTTTCATTATTTTTTTTAGCATTTTCTAAAATATATTGAATTGTTCCCTTTTCAACTACTGCTGGTTTAATAGGTTCATTACTAGTTGTAGTTGGATTTAGCATTCGATTCATTTTTGCTTTAATCTTATTTTCAGTTGCTCTTGAAATAGCTTTATTACTATTTTCTGAACATTCATGAATTTTTAAATGAATTGGACAAAATGTTGGTACTCCCATTCTAACTCCCCGCTTCTCTTTAATATCTGTATATAATTATAACTTAAATTGGAATAAATGTGTATTAGATTAAATTTAATCTTTTTTTATTTGACAGCATATTTATAGTATAATGATAAAAAATAAATTAGAAAGTGGTTGTAATTAATGAACATTTTTATTTTTCATCGTGATTTTAGAATTGAAGATAATCTCGGTCTTGCTCAGTTGGCTAATGAAGAAGATAAAATTTATTTATTATTTATTTTTACAAAAGAACAAATAAAAGAAAATAATTATTTTTCACCCCGTAGTTTTCAAGCAATGGTTCATTGTTTAAAACAATTAAGGAAAAAGGTTCATGTTAATTTTCTAAAAAGTGAAAATGAACAAACCGGAATTAAATTTTTATTAGACCAAGGTTATAAAATTAATAAAATATATACAAACCGTGATTATACACCATTTGCTCTTAACCGAAGTAAAGCAATGCGTCAGTTATCAAAAGAATATAATTTTATTTATCGTGAATTTGATGATTATGTATTAATAGAACCATGAACAATAAAAACTACTCAAAATGGATATTATACTGTTTTTACACCATTTTGAAATAAATTAAAAGGACATTTTAACGATAATAATATTGTTCCTTATAAGGTTAAATCCTTTTCGTCTCAACAATTAAAAAATCTTGATATTTTACAGGACATTACAAATGTTAAATCTAGTGATTTTAATTTACCATTAGAACCTGAAAAAGTTAAAACAGCAATTTTTCAATTAGATCAAAGCTATCATCAAACTCGTGATTTTGTTGATTTAGAAACTAGTACAGCAAAAATTAGTACTGCTTTAAAATTTGGCATTATTTCAATTCGACAATGTTATCTTTGAAGCATTGAAAAATTTGGTATTTTTGATAACGCTTTTGCGCGCCAATTAGCATGGCGAGATTTTTATTATCAAGTAACTTATAATGCGCAATTACATCAACAATGATCTTTTAGTGAAAATTGAAATAAAAAAATAACAATTGACTGGACAAATAATCCAGAATGATTACAAAAGTGGCAAAATGGTGAAACTGGTTATGATTTTATTGATGCTGGAATGAAAGAGTTAAAAGAAACAGGGTTATTACATAATCGAGCAAGAATGGTTTGTGCTTCGTTTTTAGTTAAGAATTTACAAATTGATTGACGTAAAGGCGAACAATATTTTGCTCAACAGTTAATAGATTATGACCCTATTATAAATCAATGCTCATGACAATGAGTAGCAGGGACGGGATTTGATGCTCAACCATTTTTTCGAATTTTTAATCCTGAGTTACAACAAAAAAAATATGATCCAACAGCAAAATATTGTAATAAGTTTTTAAAAAACCGCCCCGCAATTAATAAAATTGTTGATTACAAAATGTCTGTTAAAAAAGCGTTAGAAATTTATAAAGGTAAATAACTAACATTATGGAAAAATGCTAGCAAAGTTCATATTTTTATTTTAGAAAAATATTTTATTTTATTAAAAAATAAAAAAATATTGTATTATTTTAATATTAATAGTATACTATGGGTAAGGAAAAGTATTTTTCCTAAATCTCTAAAGTAAACAGAATAATTATATAAATAATTTATAATTACACTACTATCTCTCCCCTTTGGGTTATCTCTTATCTTTTCTTTTCTTTTTATTAATTAAGTTACCATAAAAAAATAATTTACATAAATCCTTATTTCGCCAACATAATTATTTTTGTTACCCAAACAGAAAAAAAGCAATCAACCTGTTGGGAAAACCAGTTGATTGCTTTTTAATTTGTTAATTTAATTTGTTCTAAAAATTCAAATGTTTTTTTCCTAACAATAACTTTTTTTTCAATTTCTCCATCAACTTTATAAATAACTTTATTAAACAAACCATTGATATCAATACCAATCACTTGCGATAAGATAATTTCTTCATCTAAAAAGAAAATGGTTTCATCATTTACTTTAATTCATAAACTATTATTAACTAATGTTTGAATAATTAAATAACTTAAAATTAAGCCATAATTACAAATTGCCATAATTACAAATAAATAAGCAAATGTATTTGAGATACTTGATAAAGTCATTAATAAAATATAATCAATAATAATAAAAATATTAAGTGGAGTTAAAAGCAGATAGATGGTAATAAAGATAAAAATTATCATTGCTTTTCATTTATATTCTTTAATTGCCTTATTATTTTCTTTTTGTTTTTGATAATGAATAAAAAATAAAGTATGAAAAGTATATAAAGCTAACATTAAGATTAATGAAAAAACTAAAATAATATGCATTTTCATTGTTTACTTAGCCTCCCCTATTTTGTTGTCATGTTTTAAAAATTGTCATTGATATTTTAACATCATTTGTAATAAAGCGATAAATTTTTTCAGTAGTACTAATAAAAAAACCGATTTGATAAAAACCATTAAGATTAAAAATACTTGGTAAAACAAAATTAATATCTTTTAATCAAATAATAAGATTTTGATCTTTAGTTTCAAAAACTAAGCGGTAATTTGTAACATAAATGGTTCCATTAATTGTTTCCTTACCATTATTAGTAGTAAGATTTAAATAACCAGCCAAGTATTCAATATAATATTGCTCTTTTATTTGTTGAGTTAAGTAGTAGATATTTTGTTGAAGTTCTTTTGGTTTTGTTATTTCATAGCCAATAATTGGTGCTTGATAATAACAAATTTCATTTTTTGGCAATTCATATTTAATTTTAATTACGACTAAATTATCATTTAAGAATGTTTGATTGTTATCAATCATTTTTTGTAGTTCATTTTTCTTTTGTTTAAAATGTTTTATTTTTTGTTGCTGGCATAAAGCTAAAATAGCAACAATAATTATTGCAACACCTAAAATAGTACTAAATAAAATAATTCCAATTAAATAATTATGATTCATGCTTTCACACCTTATAAATTAGATATGGCGTTTCTAAACCTTTTACAATAATCATAAAACGTTTTTGTTCCGTATATAAATAAAAGCCTTGATATAGAATATTATTAATTCGAAAAATACTTAATTCAAGATTATTAACTTCACTTAATGGTCAAGTTGTAGTAATGTCTTCATTTATAATTAAAATTCTTTGGTTTGTAATAAACATATGACCATTTTGAAATAGAATTTGATACATTTCTTTAATTCTTTTACCTTGCCCATAACCAACACTAATTCCATTTTCAAATGGAATTGTATATTTGGAATGAGTTTGATTATTTTTTAATTTATGTTGAAGATAAACAGTAACAGGAATATTACTAAATACTTTTTCACCTGGGTCTAATTTAAATTTAACGTTAATTTCTTGCAAAGTTAATTTTGATAAATTATTATTAATATATTCTTGATTTTCAACTTCTAATTGTTTAAAAATTTGAAAAAAAAGTTGCTGTTTTTTTTGATAAAATCATCCTAAAAAATCAATAAAAATAAATAATAAAATAAGAAAAACTCCAATTATAATTCATCCTAAGATTGTCATTTTCATCAACTTCCTATTTTAAAATATTAATGCCATTATTAAAATTATTAATAAAAGTTTGGAGCATTAATTCTTCTGCTGAATTTAGTGGTTGTTCAAACCTATTATAATAATAAATATTAATTAAATCTTTTGTTTTTTGATTTAGTTTATCATAATATTTTTTATTAATTAAAAAATGGGTTCCTTGATTAAGGATAATACTTGATAGATAATTTTGTCATTGTTTTTCATTTTTATTTTTTTCTGCTCATTCAGCAAAGTAAGTATTTAAAATCCGATTATTTTTATGATAAATAAAATGAATTTCCCCCTTTTTTGCATTATTAACTAATCTTGTGTATAAAATTTTATTTGGTAAAAACGGATTATTCGGTGAATTAATTGCTTGAAAAGTGATTGGAGTTAATTGTGCTAATAGAATATCATTGCAAACAATTGAATGAATTTCTTTTGGCAAATTTATTTTTTTAACAACATAGCTATGTTGTTGATTATCTAAATCATTTAGTAAACGTGATAATTCTAATTGATAAACTAACGCTAATTTCATAATTCGGCGAAGTTTAATTGTTAAAATCACTTGTTCAGCAACACTTAAACTATAATAATAATTAACATATGTTTCATAAACTTCTCGATGATCCACTAAATTATCGTTAATATTCATTAATAATGCTTCTAACTGCGGTACAAGTGTTTTGTTTGACTGAAGATATTCATTCAAATGTTTTTGACAAAAAACATTAAAAAAATAAGGTACTTTCTCTGTTGATGTTAAATCTAAAAAAGATGTTTTAATATTTTTTAAAAAATGTTTAGAATGATAACGATTTAAATAATAATGATTTTTACTAATATCAAGCGAATAAAGATTATGCTGACCAACTTTATTATTACATTCTTGTAAAATACATTTTTGTTTAATACATTTTTTTAAAACTTGTTGATAATGCTTTGTTTCTTGTTCAATATATTGTTCTTTTAATGTTAAGTCCCCTACTGCTTGTAAAATTGAAATATATTGAGCACGATTTTTAGTTGAATTTAATACCTTCGTTTTGCAACAATTTGCATATTGCTCATTACTTAAACAAATACATGCTTCATTATCATCAAAAGTAAAAATTGGTCGATAATGTTTATGCAAATAATCTAATTGATCATCATCTAAATAATAACTTTTTAATAAAGCATCAAACATTGCTTGCTCGGAACTTTTAAACGTATCTTCCAACTGCTTTTCTAATCCATTTTGCATGTAAAATAATTCCCCTCTGTTGTTTATACTCTATTATAATTATAAACTTATCTAGTTAATTTTGCTATAAAAAAAGCGTTTTACTGTTAGTAAAACGCTCAAAGGCAACATATAGATTTTTTCCCCACCAACATTGCAATTATTTATTATTAAATAATTTTATAAACAATTACTTTAAAAGTAATATTTTGGACCGTTAAATGATTATACAATTATAAAGAGTACTTATTTGCAATGTTGGTTTCATTTTGTAGTTTTTTACAAAGGAAACATATAATTAAAAAAATAATTAATTATTAAGATTGGACCATATTAATAACTAATTAGTCTTTATGCAACCTGTTTTAACTACAGTGTTATTATATTTTATTTGCAAAAATTTTGCAAGTATTTTTTAATTTGAAAATTGTAAATGCAAGTAGAAAAAAATCTTATATTTTTATATTAACATATTTTTTAATAAAATTGACAAAATAATTTTTTGCTGAATTTCAACCTAAACACTGTCGTGGTCTTTCATTTATTATATTAACTTATTTCATCGTAATATTCTTGTGAATAAACATCTAAATCTATCCCCTTAGGAAATCAATGTCTTAAATCACGATTAATTCGTTCTACAATAGGTTTCTAAGTAGGTTTACCTTTATCACAAAAATAAACTTTAGTACCAATATAAGCTTCAATTTGTTTTCATTCTGAAAACTCTTTGGTAGTATTCATTATTCTTAGGTTTTTAATAAAATTAAGTAATTAGAAACAAATTAAGTTTCGCTTATGACTAAATGATAACAAAATTTATAAAAAATT
>NZ_RCOO01000272.1:0-1203 GCF_003987485.1 Spiroplasma endosymbiont of Megaselia nigra | reverse complement strand
CCCTTAGGATATCATTCTCTAAGTTCAGAATTCATATATTCAATTAATGGTTTTTGTTGTGGTTTACCAGGGTCACAAAAATAAACTTGTGTTTCAGCAAATATTTCTAATTCTCTTCATTTACTAAATTCTTTTCCTCTATCAGTTATTATTCCTTTAATTTTCCCAAATAAATTATTACTTATAACAATATCTTTAAACTTTTCCACAACTTCATTAGCAGTATGATTTTTTAATTTCATAACAAAATAACTTTTACTATTTTGTTCAACTAAAACCAAATTACTAGATTGATGGTCTTTACCAACTACTGTATCCATTTCAAATCAACCAACATCAGTCTCTTTATTCTCAATATCTCATATTGATTTAAAATTAATTAATTTACCACGATTATCAAATTTTCCTTTTGTTTTATATTTTTTACCACGATGACGTAAATTCTGTTTTAAAAAACCATAAAAACCCAAACGAATTCATTTATACAATGTTTTAACACAAACAGAAAATTTAATACCAAACTTTAAAAAATAACGATGAATAAGTTGTGATGGAGAATCACGATAAACATTAAATCTTATATTAATAAAATTTAATTGTTCTTCTGTAAACTTATATCTTTTATTATTCTTTTTTCTTTTCTCATAATACATTTTATCTGACTTATAAGCACTATATTCATCAATAGTTTTAAAACGCTTAATTTCTCGCAAAATAGTACTACGATTTCTGTTCAAACATTTAGCAATTTGTGAAATATTTATTTCACCATTCTTTTTTAAAAATAATTTTGATAATATTAATTTTTCCAATTTAACCTTATCAATAAAACTTAAATGACTATACATAACATTTATATACCTTTCATTAATTTATAAATTTAATATTAAAATTATTTAATACATGATTGATATATGATAAAATCAATTATAGCATTCAAGTAATTTTAATAAAAGAGGAGTAAAATATGAAAAAATGACTTAGCATTTTAGGAATAATCGGATTAACAGCAACAAGTACAACAACATTAATTAGTTGTGAAAAACCAAATAATAAAAATATTCCTTGTGAAAAACAAAACCACGGAAATTGAAAACAACAATGTTCAAATGAAAAACCATTTAATACAGTTGATAATAAATATTACATTATTGTATGGCGTAGTACATCTAATAGTAAATGAAATATTAACGGATTTGATAA
>NZ_RCOO01000271.1:0-1220 GCF_003987485.1 Spiroplasma endosymbiont of Megaselia nigra | reverse complement strand
TGAAATAACCACATAATTTTAAAAAAATATTTTTTTTGAAAAAATAGTTGCAATTTTTAATAAAAGATATAATATTGACTTAATAAGGGTTAAAAATCCTACTTGCATCTTTACTTTACATTATAAAATTATATATTAAAAATCAGCCAATTTTGACTGATTTTTAATTTATTTTTTACTTTTATCTAAAATATCATGAATAGTTAATTGTAATTCTTTTGTTTCATCAATTGCTAAATCTTTTTTAAAGTTAGCTTTCGTTATTCTTTTATTTTTAATTTGTTTAAAATCAACTTTTTGCATTGTTTGCTCATGATTATTTGAAGAAACATTTCTTAAGCCAACCTTAATTGTTCCAGTTGGAGCTTGTTCAATTGCTTTTAATCATTCTGTTCGTGATTTTGCTTTAATAATAGGTTTATCTTTTTCGCTATTATTAAACTCAAAATTAATTTGTTGTTGTCTATTTTTAAGCAGAGTTTCCACTGTTGTGACCACTTTTTCAAAAGATGGTTTTTCTTCGTCAAAAGACGGAACTGTCGGTTTTATATTTTTTTGTTGATTATTTTGTTGTGCCTGTGCTTTTACTAAAGCTACTTTAGCTTGCTCACGTTGTTTCTTTTCAATTAACATATCTGCTGTTGTTTTCACTTTTCCAAAAGTTTTGCGAACAAATAATGGCGATGGTTCTTGTTCGGGTGCAGATACGATTATACTAGTTTCCACATTTGTTGAGGTTTGCTCTAATTGTCGTTTACTTTGTTGTTCTTTTCGAACTTTATTTTTTGTCTCTTTTATATTTTTATTTTTCTGGCGCATTTTTTCTCCGCGTGGTTTACCAACAATGTTTTTGTTAATCGTTTTCTTACTGTTTGCATGGTAGTCAAGCGTTGTTATTGGTTCTGCTGTTGCAATAACTTGCTCAACTTGATAAATTTCTTCTGGTGAAATCATTAATGCTAATTTAACATTGGGATCACTTTCCTCATCGTTAGTATTTTAGAGTGCACCCCAAAAAGTAAGTATTAGTAAAAAAGGTTTATAAACTTTTATTTATTATATCCTTTTCTTTGCGGCTTGAATATCATTTATTTCATTTTTTAACATCATTAATATATTCATCATGCGATAAGTAAATATTGTTATGAATTGTTGCTTTTTTTAATAAAGAATGAAAACTTTCAATAACAATATTATCAGCACAATGATAATTTTTACCC
>NZ_RCOO01000034.1:0-9510 GCF_003987485.1 Spiroplasma endosymbiont of Megaselia nigra | reverse complement strand
GGTGTGTCAAAATTAATAAATTTAAGACAAAACTACTAAATTTTTTTAAAATAAATTATATTGAACATTTATTTTATTGATGTTATAATGATATTAAATAAACTGCTACACTTCATAGTACAATTTACAGTAACATATATTCCAATTAAGATTAAAACGGGAACCGCCACTAATAGCACAATTAATAGACTACCAACTACTTCTGCAAAATTTGTTCCGGCTTCTAATTCATAATTTTGGGGTCATTGAATCACTCCACTATTATTAACATTACCCGGTTGGTGCAACCATGTCATTAAATCAATTCCTCGCCCACCATCAGGTACAATAATATTTGAATATCCTCAAATAAATGATCCCGAGGATACTAATCGCATTAATTTATCAACTCCTAAGTGACCGATTAACTGATAACCATTACCATGAAATGTTTTAATATCATTAATATTAACCGGTAATCCTTTTCTTTCTCAATAATAACCATCATAATATATTCCCAAAAAAACTAAGGATAAAACTAAAATAATTAATACAATAATTCATATTAAAGCTATACTTCACTTGACAAATGATTTCATGATCCAACCTCTTTTCTTTTATATTATAGTCCTAATTATTTAAAATTCTTAATCTTATTTTTCTATTTTATAAAAACAGGAAAAATATTAATAAAAATTTTAAATAAAACAATAACTAGAAAATCTAGTTATTGTTAACATTACTTATTTTTTGTCCCTACTTTTTTCAAAGGTTTTTTTGCTGCTGCTTTTTTAGCAGGTTTTTTGTTATCCTTTGAATTTAACATTTGAGTGGCCTTCTTTTTATTTTGCACTTCAATTGCTTTTCGTTGAGTTGCTGTTTTTCCTAAACGTTCTGCAATTAGTCTTTCTGCTGTAATTGCAGTAGTAATGGCACTTCCGTCTTTTGCCCGATAATCCGCTGCTGTTTTTGTATAAACATCTCCTAATGAACGATCGATTGATCTTTTCATAGCTGGAGTTAAATCAATAACTGCTTGTGATTTAATGAATAATCATTTTTCTTCTGTCGCATTTTTTGCTACTGGTTTTTTCGACTGGGGCACCTTTTTGCTTTTAGCTTTCAAGCTTACTGGCATACTCAATCTCCTTTCATAATGAAATCAAACCAATGTTGGTTGCTAATGTTAAAATAGCATTAATCATTAGTTTTTTGCATTAAATATTTTTTATCCCAAATTGAATTTAGTATTTAAGATAATTGTAATATTTTAAGAAAAAGATAAAATTTTTACTTAAAATAGACGAATTAATTATATCAAATTTAGTTTGATTAATAAATAAGTTTAAGATATTATTTTAAAATGATAAAAGAGATTTTTAGTTATGATATTATATAAGTAGATAAAAATGGATTGGTGAAAAAATGAAAGTTGTAAAAGTGACACCTCGTGGTTATTGTCTTGGTGTTGTCAAGTCAATTAAATGAGCAAAAGAAGCTGCTGTCAAATATGCTGGACGGCAAATTTATATGTTAGGTTATCTTGTCCATAATAAACATGTTATTGATGAAATTGTTAATTTAGGTGTTATTCCGGTCAACGATTTTAAACTTAATCGCCCTGCGCTAATGCAAACACTACCAGATAATGCTGTTGTGATTTTAAGTGCACATGGTGGTGATGACCGGATTAAAGATGTCGCAGCACAGAAAAACATTACACTTGTTGATACTGAATGTGAATGAGTAACTGTTACGAAAAATTTAATTAAGGAATATTTAGCAAAACCTGATTATCAAATTATTTTTATTGGAAAACACTTTCATCCAGAAACAAATGCAATGTTAGCGCTTAGTCCAAGCATCAATCTTGTGACAACAAAACAAGAAGTTGATAACATTTTGCCTAATCTTGACCCAACTAAAAAGATTTTAATTACAAACCAAACAACCCTTTCTAAAATTGATATTGAAGCAATTGTGAAAAAAATTAAAACCCTTGTTCCAAATGAAATTCTTTTTAAAAATGATTTATGTAATGCAACATTAGAACGACAAAATGCTATTCTAAATTTAGATCCAACAACAATTGACCTTTTACTTGTTGTTGGTGATGAACGAAGTAGTAACACCTTAAAGCTAGTTGCAATGGGCGAACAAATTGGGATTGAATCATATCGCATTAATGATAAAAATGATATTCAATCAACTTGGTTGGCAAATAAAACCTGTGTTGCTGTTACTGCGGGGGCATCAACACCTAGCATAATTCAGTTAGAAGTAATTCGTTATTTAGAGCAAATATAAAAATATTATTAACGATAGTTAATAATATTTTTGATATGATATGGAATTATTGTTAAAGTTGGAAACTTTCGGGTTAAGTATCCAGCAAAAGCAGCAGTAAAAAAATCTTCCATATAATGGTTGAAGCAAATAACTGCTAATTGTTTTTCATTCGCTAATACTCATTGATCTCATTTTACTTCCCCAGTAATAAACAGGTCAATATTTTGGTTAATTTTTGCAATCACATCACCTGCGGCTCCTGCTGCTAAGGCAACTGTTTTAATAGGTTGCTCTAACGTCGATAAATTGTGCTGCACTATTGTAATTTTAAAAATTGCTTTTAATTTCGTAATAATTTCATCAGCTGTTAAACTGACATACCCAATCATTGTTAAATCATCATCAAGGGGAACAATTTTTTGGGGATTTAATTCTTGTAAAATCAATTCATTCATTAAACCATCATAATTTGTGTGTAAAGCATAAACAGTTATCTGATGTTTATTAAGAAGATCAATAATTGCTCGTTTGTAAGGAATCTGTTGAATTCTTTTTTTCTTGCCAAAACAAAAAGGATGATGAGTTATAATAACATTAATTTGCTTAGCGACTGCTGCTGTAATTACTTCGCTTGTTAAATCTAAACTAACCATAATTTTTGCTACAAAATGATTTTTGCTTCCATATTGATGACCACTATAATCTCACTTACAAGCTGCTTTTAATGAAAAATCAGTTTCAATTTCTTGATATAATTTTTTAATTAACATTATATCACCTTATTAATCATTTTTAGTTTTGCTTTAACTTCTTGATAGCGCTTAGTGTTTGCAGGAATCTTGTTTAACAATGTTAAATAATAATCATTTTTTAACAATCATTTCTCTTGAAAAAGTTTACTATGTTCTTTGCGAAGATAAGGACCGAAGTATAAGTCTTTTTTATTTTTGACTTTTTGACCAGCAGTTTTATTAACAACAATAATCTCATAAATAATATCATTTTCCTTAATTAATAATTCTTTTTCAATAAAGTACTTATGTTTTTTAATTCATTCTCGTAATAAAAATGGATCATCATTAGGACATAAAATATAACGATCAATTAAATCAGAATCTCGTTGCAAAATGGTTAAAATTGTTGTACTCCCTAATCCCGAAATAATACATGTATCAATCTTAATGTCCGAAACTCCTGTTAAACCATCTGCTAAAATTGGGGTAATAAGTTCTTCAGTATGATATTTTGCAATATTTTTTTTCGCTTGGTCTAAGGGTTGTGCTGCAATGTCGCATGCATAAGCTTTGATAATTAAATTTCCTTTTGCTAAATAAATTGGAATCATTGCATGATCTGTCCCAATATCACAAATAATGTCTTTTTCATTAACTTGTTTGGCAATTAATAATAAACGTTCTGATAATCTATCCATTTTTTTAAAACCCCTATCCTTTAAAAAAGTCTTTTAATACTTTTGCTTTCGAATTAGCTTGGTTTGGCTTAAACTTACGAATTGTTTTTGCTTCAATTTGGCGAATTCGTTCACGTGTTACTTTAAATTCTTTGCCTACTTCTTCTAATGTTTTTGGTGAATCATATTTTGATAAATGCTTATCAATTAAAGCATTTTTTTGACTTTGTACTTTTTCAATTGGTGTATCATAATGAATATCAAGAGCTTTAACTGTTTGAACTAATTCGGGGAAAGTTTCATCTTCACATTCTTTTGCTAACCGTAATACTGTTCGTAACTTTGTTGGTAAAAGTCCAAACCGCATTCTAATTACTTTTTCTTCTCGTGCTGATAAAATTTCATGGAAAACTTCATCAATTACTTCTCGTAATGATTCTTTTTCAGCATATTCATCCGGTGTAAAAATATCTTTATCATCAACAAAATCACCAAAATGAGTATCATCCTCATCACCAATTGGTTTTTCTAATGAAACTGGTTCAATTGATAGTCTCTTAATTTCACGAACTTTTTCGCCAACCATTCCTTGGCCCATTTTTTCAGCAATTTCATTGTAACTTGGTTCGCGTCCTAACTCTTGTGTTAATTGCCGTTCAATTCTTGTTAATTTATTAATTGTTTCAACCATATGAACAGGAATCCGAATTGTTCGCGCTTGATCAGCAATTGCCCGGGTTGTTGCTTGTCTAATTCATCATGTGGCATATGTTGAAAATTTAAAACCACGCTTATAATCAAACTTATCAACAGCTTTCATTAACCCAATGTTCCCTTCTTCAATTAAATCCGAAAAATCTAATCCCCGGTTTAAATGTTTACGAGCAACTGAAACAACTAACTTCAGGTTAGAAGTAATTAATTTATTCCGTCCAAAACGTCTTTCTTCTGGATCAGATGATTCTAACATTTTAGCATATTTAATTTCTTCCTCACGAGTTAAAATCTTACTTGTTCCCAAAATATTAAAGTAAGCTTTAATAATATCTTGAATTTTTGTTTCATTTGAAATTCCACCAACTTTGTAACGTAATTTTTCATCTGGTTGTTTTTTCGTTACTTTTTCTGGTTCAGGAACTTCATTTTCTTCTAACTCTTCTAAATTAATATCACTAAATTCAACACCATTAGCAACTAATTCTTCGAAATATTCTTCAACATCATTATCATCAACTTCAAAATGATCATTAATTAATGTTATTAATTTTTCTTGTTCAATCTCATTGTTATTTTCTTCTAAATATTTATTAATATATTCTTTAAATTCATCAAAAGATTTCATATCTCTGACTTCTTTTTTTGATAATCCCATTCTCTCTACCCCTTTTTAAATTTTAATCGTTGATTCAACTTGTCAATTTCCATTGAAATTGCCTGTTGTTCAATTAGATTACTTGCTTTTTCTAACTTATTTCATAGCATTGCAATCTCTTTTTCATTAGCAAAATCATCAATTAAGAGCGCATAGTCTTCTAATTCTTTCTTATTATATTTAATTTTAATCGTTGATTTATTAATAATATCCATTAATATTTTTTTTAAATTTGGATCACTTATTTCTTTACACAACATATTAATCTTAACATTTTCTGCCCCCAAATATCCATTATAATAAGTAATTATATCATTTGCTAACAAACGATAACCATCAAAATTTAAATTTCCAATTTTTCTTTGATAAAAATCTGCTGCTTTTCGAGAACCAAGTAATTGTAAAACCATATTTTTTTCTGCTAAAAGATATCGTTTTAAATTTTTAATTTTATATTTTGTATTTTTAACTATAACAGTCTTACTTTGCTGTGGTTTGAACCTTGGTGGCGGCTTTTGCTGATAATTATTATCATTTGTTCCATTGGGAATTGGTTCTGACACAGCAGGTGAAAAAACTGCTTTTTGATATGTTTTAATTTGTCCAATTTTTGTTGTAATTGTTTCTTTAGATATTCCTGTTATTTTAACTAAATTATTAACCGCTAATTCTTGTTCCAATTGATTTGGACTAGCTTTAATTAAAGGTGCAACAATATTAATAAATTCTTCTAATTCATTTGCTGCTTGTAAATTAAATTTATTTTGAAAATAATCAAGAGCAAAATTAATTGGATGTTGGGCATTTGCTAAAATTGTATGAATTAATTCCCCCTGACCACTATTAACTAATTCGTCAGGGTCTTGTTGCGTCTCATTCAAGACAATTTTAACTTTTAGATTATGACTTAATAATTTAATTGCTGCTTTTAAACTAGCACTAATTCCAGCCTTATCACCGTCTAAAAAAATTAAACACTCATTTGTTAATCTTTTAATTTCTTTTAAATGATATTCACTTAAATTAGTTCCCATTAAAGCAACGGTATTTTTAAGATTTAATTTTTCTAAACTAATAACATCTATATATCCTTCAAGTAAAATTAAATTATTTTGCTGGCGAATAAACGGTTTTGCCCGGTGAATATTATACATTAGTTGTTCTTTTTTAAAAACCTTTGTTTCAGGAGTATTAAGATATTTTGCTACCTGGTTAGTAACCCCAATTACTCGTCCAGAAAAACCAATAATATAACTATCTTCATTTTTAATCGGAAACATTAAACGATTATTAAAATAATCATACACCTTGCCATTTTTAATTGTAATTAAACCCGCTTGTTGAATATCATTAATTGAATATCCTTTTTTAATTAAAAAATGGTACAAATGATCAAATCCACTCTCAGCATAACCAATCTGAAATAATTCAATTTCAGTATTATTAATGTTCCGCTTTGTTAAATATTCCTTTGCATCATAAGCCTTTTTGGTTTCTAAATTATTACTAAAGTAAGCGCTTGCTAAGGCATTAATTTCAAAAATTAACTGTTCACTTTTATCATATTTTGGTTTTTCTTGATAAGTAGTCAATTCATCTAAGGAAATATTGGCCATTACCACAACTTTTTTTAAAGCTTCAATAAAACTAATATTTTCATATTCTTGTAAAAAAGTAAAAACATTGCCTCCAGCTGAACAAGCAAAACAACGGTAAATTTGCTTTTCTGGTGAAATACTCATTGAAGGATGTGAATCTTGATGAAACGGACAAACCGATCAATAATTACGACCCCGTTTTTCAAGTGATAAATATTCTGACATTACAGTAACAATATTTACTTTTGACTTAATTAAATCAATTTTTTCATTACTAATTAATGCCATACTTTTCACTCCTTTTAATTATTTTAATGTTGCGGTAAAATAGCTTTCTAAATTAGCAATTGCCACTCGTTCTTGTTTCATTGTATCACGATTACGAACTGTAACTTTTTGGTCTTTTTGACTGTCAAAATCAACTGTTACACAAAACGGTGTTCCAATCGCATCTTGACGACGATAACGCTTTCCAATATTTCCTGTTTCATCATAAGTGCATTGAAAACGACCTAAGAGTTTTTCATATAACTGATAAGCATCGTTGTTTAATTGTTTACTTAATGGAATCACCGCAATTTGATATGGAGCTAATAACGGACTTAATTTTAAAACAATTCTTGTCTCATTATCAGCAACTTTTTCAACATGGTAAGCATCATATAAAATCGCTAACATCAAGCGCCCAACACCAACCGATGGTTCAATTACATGCGGGATAATTTTTTCATTTGTTTCTTGATTTAAATACGACAAATCATTTTTACTCATTTCACCGTGAAGACGTAAATCATAATCCCCCCGGTCAGCAATCCCTCATAATTCACCTATGCCAAACGGAAACTTATATTCAATATCAATAGTTCGTTTTGCATAATGGGCTAACTCATTAGCATTATGCTCACGAAAATGATAGTTTTCTGGTTTTAAATTAATTAATTCTAAAAACTTGGTTACTTCTTTAATTCAATATTCAAATCAATCAATCTTTTCGTTACTATCATAAAAAAATTCTAATTCCATTTGTTCAAATTCACATGTACGAAAAATAAAATTTCCTGGGGTAATTTCATTCCGAAATGACTTTCCAATTTGACCAACACCAAAAGGTAATTTTTTTCGCAAAGAACGTTGAACATTTTTAAAATTAACAAAAATTCCTTGTGCTGTTTCTGGTCGTAGATAAACAACTGATTTTTCATCTTCAATAACACCTTGGTTTGTTTTAAACATTAATTCAAACTGACGAATTTCAGTAAAATCATGTCCCCCACAATTTGGACATAAAATATTTTTTTCGGTAATAAAAGTCTCTAATTGTTCATTAGTTCAACCACCACAATTTAATTTCGGATAATTATCTTCAATCAGTTTATCTGCCCGCATTCGGCTTTTACATTTTTTACAATCTAATAATGGGTCAGCAAAATTGCCAAGATGTCCAGAAGCTTTTCAAACATTATTGTTCATTAAAATAGCACTATCAAGACCAACATTATATTTTGATTTTGTAATAAAATGTTGTCATCATAAATTTTTTAAATTTCGTTCTAATTCAACCCCCAATGGTCCAAAATCTCAGCTGTTTGCTAAACCACCATAAATTTCACTCCCTCGAAAAACAAAACCTTGTGTTTTTAAATGATTAACAACTTCTTCTAATGTATATTGCATTAATGTAACTCCTTCTTATTTCTCTATCCTCAATTATACTATGTTATTCTTTAAAATAAATTGATTTTTGTCGCATTTCATAAATACTACACGAAAATATTTCAACTTTTATTAAATAATACTCACATAGCATTTTAAATAATATTATTAAAGCTTTTATATTAATCTTATTGTAAAAATAAAAATTAGTATGAAAATTACTATTAAAAACTTTCACTAATTCAATTGGAAAAAGATAATCTCTTGGTAATAAACAATTTTTACAAAGATATCCTTCCTCAAGAAAACTAATTGTTTTAATGTGTTGTTTGCTGCCACACCGTTTACACATCGTAAAGTCTCATTCTAATCCATATCATTTTAACACTGTAAATTGTAAATGCCAAATCATAAAAAGTTAACTATTAATTTAGTTAACTTTTTTAAGTTAATTATAGGAGGTTGAAATTATGCAAACAAAGCAATATTTTATTTTGCGGTCATTAGTGAAAAAATATGGTAAAGATATTGTTATTAATACTGTCAATAAGATTGCAAATGATATTGAAATTAAAAAGTAAAGAATAAATTATTCCGCGTAATTTATTAGCGGATAATTTATTCAATAATGTTTTTAATGGAGCGGAGCGAGTTTGCAAATTTCAATTTTTTAATTTATGAAAGGAGTTATATCGTGCCAGTATGATTAACATGAATATTTAGTATTTTGATTTTGTTAGGTATTTTTGCGTGAATTGGTTTATCAATTTATCAAAAAATTCGACAAATTCAAGGTAAGAAAAAAGAAAAAAAAGAACTTGAAAAAAAGGAGGATAGAAAATAATGAATTTATTAACTGAAATAGTTACAAAAATCGGTTTTGGTGATGGAATGAATTCCATTTGAACTGGTTTAGGTAATGCAATGGGTAAAGTAAAAGATGCCGTATATGGTATTTTACCGCAATTAATGACTTTTTTAGGTGATGCGTGAATTATTTTAATTCCATTTGGATTATTTATTAGGCATCGTGTAGATACAAGTTCCAAATTTGTATCTCTTGTTAGAATGATAATAACACTCTTTAAAATAAATGCAACTATTTTTTTAAAAAAAATAAAATATTTATAATTTTAGTCTATTTTAAGCATATTTACCCATACTGAAAAATAGTTTATTAAATTTTGTAAATAAACCTATCTAAAATT
>NZ_RCOO01000270.1:0-1228 GCF_003987485.1 Spiroplasma endosymbiont of Megaselia nigra | reverse complement strand
TTTAAATCTACTTGTAAGATGAAATTTATCTATCGTGTAATGTACTTTATTTTTAGGAAAATATTCTTGAATAAATTTTGCCATATTTTTAATTCAAGGTGCACCATCTCCTAATACCATAAATTCAATATTGTCATTAATATCATAATAACTGGTAATTAATGTAAGTAATTTATTAACAAAATTAGTTAATTTACTATTTTTTTTAATATATTCTGGAATATTATCAAGTTCTATAACACCTAATTTATTTGCAATTACGGGTCTTTTTTCAGTTGATTTTGTTTCATCAAAACCAGTATAAACAGTTGAAAATATACTATGTTTTTTTATTTTCTTTTTTCCTGTTTTCTTTTCATTTCACATTTTTAAATAAGTTCCATCAATTTGAATATATAAAGTATGAGGTATCTTTATTTTTTTATCAGTTTTATTAAGATAATATTCTTTATCAATTTTTGCATTTTTCATAATATTTGAAATTGTTTTTGTACAAATTTTTACATGTTCCATAGTATCTAAAATATCTTGATATGTTTTTTTATTACCAATAAATGATAATATTTTTTTTACCACACAATTATCTATTCTTTGTCATTTTTCAATGCCTAAAAGTTTATCCAAATGAAAAATATATTCTTCTTTTAAAAGTTATTTTCCCATTTAAAATTATTAATGTTCTTTCAATTTTATCTTTTACTTTATAATCTTTAAATTCTTTTAAAATTTCATCAATTTTATAATTTGTAAAAATTCATTCATCAGAATTTTCTAAATTTTGTTGAATAATTTCAATACTCTGTATATATAACAAATTAATAAAATTCTTAAAAAAATTATTATCAATATTTATCATTTTTTTACCCCCTTTCCTTAGTTTCGAACATTAACACAAAAATAATAAAAATGCAAAAAAGATATTATTTTTTATTTATTGTGTTATAATTTAAATGTTAATTATTAGCAAATTAATTTAACTGAAAAAAGTAAAGTAATTTACTTTTTTTAATTTTGATGTAAAATATAGATAATAAAAAAAGAACTTGTGTAGAGTGCACCCCAAAAAGTAAGTATTAGTAAAAAAGGTTTATAAACTTTTATTTATTATATCCTTTTCTTTGCGGCTTGAATATCATTTATTTCATTTTTTAACATCATTAATATATTCGTCATGCGATAAGTAAATATTGTTATGAATTGTTGCTTTTTTTAATAAAGAATGAAAACT
>NZ_RCOO01000269.1:0-1234 GCF_003987485.1 Spiroplasma endosymbiont of Megaselia nigra | reverse complement strand
ATTGCCAGGCAATACTAGTGGGTCAATCTTTGCAAGATATATTGATATTATGCAAGCAACAGATATTATTCAACCAACTAAGTTATTAGGTGGTGTTGACTTAGCAAACTCTACTAGTCCAAAAGGACATACAACAGCAGCGAGTTTTTGAATATATAATTCATTTGATAAAAAAGCATATAAAGTAGCAGAATATACACATTCAAATGCTACACAGAAATTTAAAGGGCCATTAGAACAAGTAAAAGATATTTTAGAGTTTTACAACAATCAATTAAATCAATATTTTAATTTAATACAGCAAGGTATATCAATCAATGTTGATGATAGTGCTTATGCAACATTAGAAAGTTTAAATAGAGAAAAATATAATTATTCTTTTGGTCAATACATACATTTTAAACCAGCACAAAAGCAGAAATTTAAAATAAAACATCGTATTGAAGCATTCACAATGTTAATAAATACAGGACAATTAAAATGATTATGAGAAAAATGCCCTGTAAGTAAAACTCAATATGAATTAATTCAATGAGAAGATAAGCCCGATGCCAGAGAAGAAAGAATGTTAGATTTATATGATGATACATTTGATAGTGATTTTTATGCTTTACACTTTGAATTAATACCAATGGTTAAACATAATAGTTCAGCAGATTATAAATTATGACAACAAAGGGAGTGAATAAATTAATGAAAAAAAGTATTTATGTAATCCATGATGAGCGTGTAATAAATGCAAAAAGACCATATATGTCTGTTTGTGGACAAGTTAAAAAAAGACTTTGTCAAGAATTAAATAAAGATAATATCGCAATATGTAAATTAAATTTATATAACGAATATATTAAAAAATATCAAAAAGTTAAAGTATGTGTACAAGTTTTAGCAAATGAACCAAATTTATTAACAGTAAATATTATTAATTATGCACTTATCTTAAATTTAAAGGAGCAAAATAACAATGAATAATACTTTCCCTAGTTTACCAAACTTAAATGATATTAATAGTGTTTTAAAATTTTATAATTATGATTGAACTATTAATTTAACAAATATTATTGCTCGTCATCAAATGCGATTAGTAAATGGTAAAGATATTTTATTTAAGTCTCATCGTAAAGATATTTTAGAAAAATTAAATTGATGATATGAAACTTATAAAATAAAAGAAAAATTAGATAAAAATGAATTAACAGCAAGTTTAATGGGTAAAACTATTTTTGGTTTATTA
>NZ_RCOO01000268.1:0-1241 GCF_003987485.1 Spiroplasma endosymbiont of Megaselia nigra | reverse complement strand
AAAGTAAACTTTGACAACCTATTAATGATAGAAAACAATCTGCTTATAATGATAATTTAATTTATAATGCTATTTTAAAAACTAGTTTATGAATGGATAGATTATCAGGTGGAACAATTTCCGATAAGATTAATAAAAAAGAATTATTTCCATGAGTAAAAAAAGATAATACTGGTTTAATTGAATATGATAAATGATTAAGTTATATTCAATCTGCTTGTTTATTAGCAGTTATTAATTGATATTTACCAAAAGGAGTTAATGATTTAACTGGTAGTGCATCATTTTCACAAGGTGGTGTTGCTTATTCACAAACTAATGATCCTGAGGCAAATGAAAATATTACTCGTGATGTTAAAAATGCTTTAAAATTAGCAGGTGAAATAATTGATATTATATCTAGTAAGATGGTATCTAGACCATATAATTATCATTCAGGTAATTATGCTCATCAATGAGAAGAAGAATATAAATATATTACTAAAAAAACATTTTATGAAACTTTATTATTTTATTTAAAAGAAAGATTACAAACAGATAAATCTATAAATGTAAGCTACCCAACTATTAACGACTTTTCTAAAATTGATTATAATGAATATATTAAAATTAATATAAATGATTGAGAAGTAGTAGATACATAAGATTTTAAACCAAATAGCACCTCTAAATATCAAATTAAAAATTGAGATAAATCAAAATATATTTACAAAATTTGAATGGGAAGTTCAGTTAAACCGTATTTGTTATTAGAAACATTTAAAAACTTTGATCAAAGTGTTTTATCAAGTTTTTATGTTAAAAACTATAATTATAATTTTATTGCATCAATTCATGTTGACGGTTTATGTATAGCAAGAAAAGACGGGGTTGAAGTAAATATTAAGTTTTTACACATTGAAAGAAAAAGAATAAGTTAGAACGGAGGTTGGTTAATGAAACAAGATAAAACAACTTGATTAAAGGGTGCCTTACCTTGAAATTGATTTAAAAAAGATCCTATTCCAACTTATAATTGAACGCATAAAGATATTAGAGAATGAGAAAGAAAATATAAAATTCGTAGTTGAGTAGTTAGTTTTTATACATTAATATTTTTAGTATTAAATTGTTGATTAGAATATGGAATGATTAATGCAATAAAAGATAATATTAATTGATATAATTATGGTCAATATTGAGGTAATGGAATTGCTATTTTACTAACACCTTTATTTACACACGGAATTCAAGGTATATTT
>NZ_RCOO01000267.1:0-1247 GCF_003987485.1 Spiroplasma endosymbiont of Megaselia nigra | reverse complement strand
ATAGCGTTAAAATAGGTTTTATTGACAAAGATGAATATATTAAAATAACTGGTTATGAAATTAGTGATTTTAATTTTAAATTACAAATTCAACAAAATACCACAGTCCAAGATAATAGCACAAGTTATGTAATGATTGATGAAAAAGATATTTTAATTAATGATATTTCAAAACAAGATAAAGAATTTTTAGAAACATTAGACTTAAAAATAGTATCTATTAATGAACAAATTACAGAAGACAACAAAAATGAATGTTACATCATTGAAGAATACAAACGCCCTTATTCACCAGATGGAATTGATATTATTAAATCTACGCATTTAATAAAAATAACTGACTTTAAATGAAAAAATCAAAATAGCATTCATTTAGTATTACAAAAATCATTACCAGAAGATACAGTATTTACTGGAATTGAAATTAAATATCCTAAATCAATGTTATTTGGTAATATTAAATGCTGGGGTAATGTTAATGGTGTTTATTCTTATCCATCATCAATAGTTGAAAATGCTAGTTTAGTGCCATTATTATCAATGCCAATTGAAACAAACCCTAATTTAAGAGTATTTCAATATTGATTTACCGAAAGTTTTTTACCATGAAGTATTGCCAAAAACTATATTCAAGGTACTGATATTTTAGGTTTGTTAGACGTTAAAGAATTAAATATTGTTTTGTTAAATTATTTAACATATCGTTATAATTATGATAGAAAATTTCAAGGTGCAAAATATGACGAAAAAGGTAATCCCACTAATAAAGCGGCAGAATTAAGACAAAAATTCGAAGGACAAAAGCCTGAAGATGTTATTGATGGTTTATTTGAAAATTGAAAATTAGATAATTATAAATCTTTAAATGATAATGCTGTAAAAATATTTAAACAAATTATCTATATGTTATCAAACTATACATATAGTAAATACGCAATCAATAAAGGCTATAATGACGATGTTAAATTGTTTTCTCCTTACTATTTTGAATTAGTTTCAACTCCTAATAAAATAGAAGATGATTATTGAGAATTTAAAGATTGTCAAGTACTATTAAATTCATCATATTTTAATTTTTCTGGTGGACCTACTCCACCTAAAAATTATTGAAAAGAAATTTATAAAAATGATAATGTATTTAATCAAATTGATAATAAGTATTATTTTGTTGTGTGACGTGATAGCAAAAATAGTAATTGAAATATTAATAAATTTAATAATAATAAAGAAATTATTTTAATAACTGGT
>NZ_RCOO01000033.1:0-9610 GCF_003987485.1 Spiroplasma endosymbiont of Megaselia nigra | reverse complement strand
GGTGTGTCAAAATTAATAAATTTAAGACAAAACTACTAAATTTTTTTAAAATAAATTATATTGAACATTTATTTTATTGATGTTATAATGATATTAAATAAACTGCTACACTTCATAGTACAATTTACAAAATCAGTTTATCGTTGAGATGGACCCGATAAACCGGAAATACCAACAATTGATAATAATATCTTTAAACTCTTTACTAAGGTTATTTAAAAAATCATTTTTCAGACGTTCATTATTTTCTGTGATATCTTGATTATCACTTTTGGTTTTTTTATTATGTTCACTAACTTCATTTTTTCTCATCATCAGAATCATCAGTTGTTGGATTAAAAAAATGTTTATTTAAATTATTAATTATTTTCATCTTATTATTTTACTTTCTTATTTGTAAATAACTGCTTATAATAATTTTTTAGTTGATAAATAAGCCTTAAGAAAATTATAACACCTTTTCAATTGCTGCTAATAAATATGTTTTTAATTTTGTTTGTGTTTCATATGTATTTTGTAAAATATTTGTAAAATTTTGTGCGGAAATTGGGGCATGATTATCAATTCCACTTTTGTAAGCATATTGTAATATTTTTACTATCTTATCAAACAAAGTATCTTTGCTATGATCATCAGTTGTATTATGTAAAAAATCAACTAAATCTTGTTTAACTCATTTTGTTGTTTCAATCCCTGTCCAACTTGGATGATCAAGAGAAGTTTGGTCAGTATTAATTCAACAATTACTTGTTTGTTTTGTCTCATCTCATATATTATTTTGTGCATCATACCCACATTGTGCTGAATAAATATTTTTTAATGCATCAAAAGTTGAAGTGGCAATTTGTTTTAAAGCACTAGTCACAACATAATTTTCGCCATAAATTTTAGATTGTTCGGTATCAACACCAACTATCTTAGCATTGACTTTATTAACTTTAATTTGATTAATTGTATCTTGAACTTGTGCACCAGCAACCGGAAAAATAATACGAGCGCCACGAGCTAATAATTCATCACTAATAATTTTGCCATCACCAGCTTGAAATGATTGTGAAAATCATGATTCATTCTGTTTTAAAACATTTTGCACTTTAACAATTGATTGTAAAGTTGTTATTTCTGGATTAATATTTTGGACTTGGTTTAATATATCATGTTTTATATTATTTCATTTACTATTTACTGAAGAATTAATAATAGTATTAAATAAATCAATTCCAACTAAAAAACCTCACATATAATTTGAAACAGCAACTGAATTATCCATCCCACCATAACTACCAACTTTTAAGTGTCTATTATATTCGTTTTGGTGCGCATTTAAATAAATGCTTGTTGCTAAACTAGCATAAAAGCCAGAAGCTTCAGCTTGATAAGTAATTCCAATAATATTTTTTGCTAATGGTGCCTTCTGGTCCATATTAAGATGAATGTTCTGACTACTTCCATCAATATAAATAATATTATCAACTAAACCTGCTGCTCAACCAGTGGTATTACCATGGTTGAAACCAGGTAAAACTAGTGTTTTTGCTCCTGCAATTAAAGATGTAATATAAGCATTTTTATAATCACCAGGCGTTTGACTAACTGATTCAAAGTAACTTGCTCGTCAGTTTGAACTTTTTCAATTTTGTGGTGGAACAATTTGATTTTTTTGTGCAAAAACATATTTACTTACTCCCTCTCATGCGGATTGATTAAAAGCAAGATCATTTACAGTTCCCCCATCAGTAATAACCCAAATACTATTATCAAAATTATACTTCTTTACACAAGCAAAAACACTGCTCACTGAAGTGCTAATGATACTTATCATCATCAAACTTTGTAAAATTCGTTTCATATTTTTTGCTCCTTTTTTACTTAATGTTTGTAAAAACAAAAAGATCAACCTGGTTTTTCATTAAAATGAGTGGTTAATGTTTAAAAAGCAAAAGCATTAACCTATAGCGTCTTTTTCCAATGGTAAGACGTAGAAACACTAGACCATATTACTAGTATATACAGGTATATCATTTATTTTTATACTTATATCATAACTTCTTTTTTATCAAAAAGCAATTAAAATAAAAAAACAACCCGGGTGAGATTGTTTTTTAGGGTATCCATGGGGTATAAGATAATATAATACAAAGTATGGTCATATTGATAGGGCTAAACTTGTGCTGTTTATTATTAATTTAATAAAAGTACAATTCTTATACTTCCCTAGACATTTATTATTATATAGTTAAAAAAATAAAATTCAATAAGATTTAAATAACTTTTTAGATTTTTTTTAAATTTGTTGTACTTTATTCTACAATTTACATTTTAGAACAAAATTGAAATAAAATTAAAACAAAACAGCGTAAATAATGAAAAACTAATTTTAGTCTTGTATTTCTTTGTATTTAGTCGTATGATTATTTTGAAATTATTTTAAAGGATTTAGGTAACAATTTTGTAATAAATAAAGTACTGGGTTGTTTATTAGTGGAATTTTAAATCCCCTACTGGTGTTTAAAATTTCCCCCACCATTTACAATAACATACCAAAAAGATTAAAAAGATAAGGACGTGCAAAAAATGAATAAACGAAATAATACACGAAAAGTAATGGTTGGTAATGTTCAAATTGGCGGACAAAATAAAGTTGTTATTCAATCAATGACTAATACAAAAACACACGATGTTGAAGCTACTTTAACGCAAATCAAGCAACTATATCAAGAAGGTTGTGAAATTGTTCGAATTGCTGTTTTAGGAAAAGATGATGCTGCTGTTTTAAAAACAATTGTTGAACGTTCTCCTTGTCCATTAGTTGCAGACATCCATTTTAATTATGAATTTGCTTTAATTGCTGCTGATGCTGGTATTAGTAAAATTAGAATTAATCCAGGAAACATTGGGAGTATTGAAAATACAAAAAAAGTTGTCGAAAAATGTCTTGAAAAAAAGATTCCAATCCGAATTGGGGTTAATTCTGGTAGTTTGCCATTAGATCTTGTCAATAAATATGGTTGAACTCCTAAAGCAATGATTGAAAGTGCTCGTCGTCATATTAAAATTTTAGAACATCTTGGTTTTTATGATATTATTTTATCTTTAAAAGCAACCGAACCATTAATGGCAATTGAAGCTTATACCTTAGCTAGTCAAGAATGAAATTATCCCCTTCATCTAGGGATTACTGAAGCTGGTAGTCATCATACCGGAACAATTAAATCATGTAGTGGTTTGTCACCGCTTCTTTTTAATGGTATTGGTGATACGATCCGAATTAGTTTATCAACTGATCCAATAGCGGAGGTGGAAGTTGCTAAACGAATGTTAAATTCACTAGGACTTTATGATAACATTGTTGATGTAATTGCTTGCCCAACATGTGGTCGTTTAGAATATGACCTTTTCCCCGTTGTAAAAGAATTAGAAGAATATACAAAAGATTTAAAAATTCCATTAAAAATTGCCATTTTAGGTTGTGTTGTTAATGGTCCAGGAGAAGCTAAACAAGCTGATTTAGGAATTGCTGGTGGTAAAAATGGTGGAATTATTTTTAAAAAAGGTAAAATTTATAAATCATGTAAACAAGAAGATCTTGTTCCAGAATTAAAACTATTAATTGATGAATATTATCAAGAATGAAAACAAAAAAACATTCAACAATAATAAAACCTTTTATGATAAAATAAAAATTGGAAAGAAAATAGAGGTGAATGATATGAATATGTGTTGTCACGCAAAAAATCATGATTGTTTTTCGTGTCGTACTTGTAGTAAACCAAAAGTTGGTTGTCGTTCTTGCTTAATTTGTATTTCTTGTACAGATTGTGTTAATAAAAAATGTGAGTGTTGTAAAAATAAACGTTAAAAAACTAGGTAATTACCTAGTTTTTTTAATTCGAAATTAAGTGACTATATGGAAAATCATTTAGCAAAAAATCAAACCAACCTGGATTTGGATTGATATAGGGATAAATTCGTTCAAATTGCTCCAATGCACTATCAAAGTCATCATGATTAATGTATCCTTTTGCTAATAAATACATAAAAACAATTGATGCACTACGGTTAATTCCTCAAACACAATGAACATAAATTTTTTTATTTTTAATATTATTATCAATAATCTTTAATACTTGAATTACAATATTAGGATCTAATTCTTGTAATGTTGGATAATCCTTAAAATTAAAATAAACATGTTTGTCATCAATTCAAAGATATTCTTGATTATCATTTTTAATATTATATTTTTGAATTTGTTCGCGATAAATTTCTTCAGCACAACTAATTACTAACGCAGCATCTTGTGGAACACTATGACGATCACCAAGATACAAATTATCGATAATTTTCTTTGCGGACATTTTTATTTTCCTAAATCTATTTTTATTTTACCATTTTGTTGAAATGGGTCAGTAAAATGTTTTGCCTTAATCATCGCAATTTCATCCTTATAAGGAGCAAATGCATGATTCTTTTCTCCTACATATGGTGTCTCTAAAATCTTAATCACCCCATCTAATTTAGGATGATAAATTATTTTTAAAAGGGTTTCAAATCCCAAGTAACCATAACCAATGTTTTCGTGCCGATCTTTATGGGCATTTAAAGGATTTTTACTGTCATTAATATGTAAACATAATAACCGGTTTAAACCAATTAATTGCTCAAATTCTATAATAATATCATCTAATGCTTCTGTCAAGCGATAACCAGCATCATGCATATGACAAGTATCTCAACAGATTCCTAATTTATCATTTAATTTAACATTATCAATAATATATTTTAGTTGTGTAAAATTTGTTCCTAATTCGCTTCCTTTACCAGCCATTGTTTCTAAAACAATTTTTGCTTTTTGATTAGGTGTTAAAACTAAATTTAATCCTTCAATAATGCGATCTAATCCAACTTGTTCTGGTGCACCAACTGCGCTTCCAGGATGTAAAACAATTGTTTTAATTCCAATTTCATCAGCACGAGTAATTTCTTTTTTTAAAAACTCAACAGCTATTTCAAAAGTACTAGGATTAGTTGTGTTTGCTAAATTAATAATATAAGGAGCATGAATAATAATATTATTGATATCAAAATGATGTTCTTTTAATTGCTGATAAAATTCTGGAATAAAAAATTGCTCCGTACTAACGCGAATAGTATTTTGGGGTGGTCCTGTATAAATCATCATTGCATTAGCATTATTATTTAAACTTTCATTTAAAGCACCAAGCAAATAATTTTGCTGCTTGTTCATACTAACATGACTTCCTATAATTAAATTATAATCTTTCATTTTAAGGTCTCCCTTTTTTTCTAATTAATTTTATAATATCATATATAAGATAAGAAAAATAACTTATTTATGAAAGGATCAAAATGATTAACGAAAAAAAATTGAAAAAATTAAACTAACAATTAATCAAATTTACCAAAAAATTATTATTAAAAAGAATGATAAAATTGTAGCTTGACAAGGAATTAATCTATTATGCTTGTTAAGTTTAATTTTTAATTTTTTGTTAACAATTTTTAATTTTGGTGCAGCATATAACCTACATTTTACTATGCGCAAAGCTGTCTTCTTACCTCTTGGTATTGTTTTTTTACTAATAACTTTAATAAATTTTATCTTATTAATTTTTGTTAAAAAACGTCAGAAAAGATTAATTAATCAACTTAAAATTAATTTAAATAAAACATTATTAATTAATATCTATAATGATATCTTTAACACCATTTTTAAAACATTAACAATTAGTGATATTAGTTCCCAATGAACAATTACACCGAATAATCTGCCACACTTATCTGATTTTAAAGTAAATGACAATATTATCATTGATCAATATCACGGTTATAATTTTAACTTTGGTTCTATTAATCAAGCAACAACTACGGTTGTTGATAATCTTCAACCAAATTTAATTTCGAAACCTTATAACCTTCAATATTATGGTTATTTATTTTTAACAATAACTGTTCCTTCTCTTAATGATCAAAATTTTGAAATTACACGAAAAAATAAATATCAAAAAAATAACTTAATTTTTGATAACTTTTTTTGATATGACCAAACTAATACGGATTTAACATTAACTCTTAAAAACCTTATTCTAGAAAATATGACAACAACAAAAATGATCCCAAATATTAAAGTAACCAACCAAACATGATCATTTCAATTAGCAACTAGTGCAATAAATCATAGTAAAGATAATTATAATAGTTTATTAAATATTAGAATTACTTTAAATGAAAAAGTCATGTTAAAGAATATTTTACTAATGCTAAAACATGACTATGAAATATTACAAAAAGGGTTTGTCTGATTAAATTTAATTGCACAAAAAGATTAATATTTATCTACTTTATAATTAGCAATAAGTTTGTCTAGTTTATGAGCTAAAATTTTAGCTTCTGGATCAGAAACAATAATCGCAGCTTTAATTTTCTTATATTCTAAAACTGAAGTGGAAACAATAATCACTTCATTATTAAGATCATTGCCTTCATAATGATCACGTGCTGGTAAACGAATAATATCATTAGGATAATAAACATATTGTAACCCTGAGACAATAGCATCTGCTTTTGAAGTAATAACCATTAAACTACGATATTTAAATTTCGGGAAGATAATATCAATTGTAATTGCTTGTACTACGACAAATAAATATGAAGCAAATAAGGCGGGGCCAAAGAAGTATTTAATTTTATGACTAGTGAAATCACTACCATATAAACCACCATCATCAATTTTAAAACCAAGGCGTTGAATTTGATCAATATGTGCTGCTCAGTCTTTTCCAAAATAAATACTTGTTAATTCACTACGACTTAATAATATTGTGTGAATTGCTAACATTACAACAATAATAATATAATTAACAATTCGATTATAATTAGCAATTGAAATTTTCTTTTTGGCTGAATAATAAGCAAAAACAAAATCAGTTCCAGCTGTTGATGCTCCCCCCTTATAAACTAAGCCATAAGCAATTCCATTTAAAATTCCTGCTACCGCTGCAAAAACAAATAATCAAATCTGGTACATTCCACCATAATTACTAAAAATATTTAAACTATTATAATTAACAATAAAAAATAATTCTTGCGGATTAATAACCGGGATATAAGCAAATGCAAAGTGAAAACCATTTTGCAAACCAATATAAACAATTGTACGAAGAGAAAAACGAAGTCCAACTTTAATGACGCCAAAAATAAATAATGGGATATTAAACACAAAATAAAAAACTCAGTACATACTTGTTTGCATTTGTAACTGATCTTGGTTTGGTCAAATTCCAACCGCAATTCCACGGGCAATCCCTCCAATTCCACTTGGAGTAATCCCATTACTTGTTGTTGCTGCAATAAAGTAGTCATAACTAGCCATTCCTAAAAAAGCAGCAAAAATAATATAAGCATAATCACGGAATAAACGTGATTTAAAATAAGCTTTAAAACGTAAATTAAATTCTTTTCGTAAAATCCGTTCACGACTACGGGTTTTTCTTTCCATTGTTTTTTCTTTCGGATAAAAATCTGATGGTTTGTTTGTAATACTATCAGGGTTAACTCCAGTGTTGTTACTATATCCTTCTGCTGTTAATCTTTTTTCTTCTTCGTTAACCATTTTTCGTTATTCCATGCCCTTTTTTAACCTTAATTATTACTAATAAGTATAACATCATTTAAAAAATAAAAAACAACCAAAGGGTTGTTTTTTAATAAAATTAATTAATTATTAATTATTCACTTTTTAAACGAATTGTAACTTTGAATGAACCAACTTTGATTGGATCATAATCATTTCTTGTAATATCAACTACAGTATAATCTCGTTGTAACTTTTTGTTTAAAGTTCCAAATTTAACACCTCTGTTTACTCTTTTGTTTGAAGGAATAAACACTGGAATTTTTCGATAATCTAATGCTGGAATTGTCATATAAACAACAATTTGTTGATATGGTGAGTCAACATCTTTCAATGCTTCATTTAAGTATTTAACAAATTCATTACTTACTAATTGTGTTCCAAAGTTTTTATCTTCCACAAATTCATGTGATTGATTATGTGTAATGTAAAACGAAACTTTTGCATCACAATTTACTAATAAGTATTTTTGTTGTACTGTTGCACCATTATATGTATATGATGATTTATCTTGACATTTTTCAGCAATTGCTGCTGCAATTTCATTTGCAACTGTTTCAATTTTATATAATTTTTCATTATTTAAATCATATTTTGCTGATTTATTTCATAATAATTCATCATCATTGACACGAACTTGTTCTAAAAATAATAATTTACGTAATCATTTTTTAGGAGCATTTTTTCATTCATCTTCCCCTAAAATTACTTTACTTGATCCTTCTGCTTCTTTTGTTTTTGAACGCATTACTTGAATAATATCTAATGCAACAGGAGTTTTTTCTTGTTTATCAACTAACATTAATGAAGGCCCAAACCCTGATAATACTTTATGTGTATTTGGTTTAAATAATTTAATTCATTGGTCATGTTTAATTTCAAATAATTCATTAATTGAATCTAAATCATCTTGTGAAGATTGTGATAAATCAATAATATAATTTGAACTTAATAAGTTAAATAATCTTCTTAATAAATATTTTAATGTATTAACTGTTTCATACATTTTGAATTTATGAATTGGATCATTATCTCATGGTGATAATGCATTATTATAAATAATTTTTAAAGCAATATAATTAATACTTGATTTTTTAGCAACTTGTGCAATTGCCCCTGCTTCAGTATCAATTACATCAATAGTATGTCCATATTTATCAACCATTTCCTTAAATTGTTTTGAGTTATAAATCAGCATATCTGCTGTTCCAGTAACTCCTTCTGTTAACCCTAATTTAAAGTCTTTAACAACTTTAGCGAATTCACCATCGAATTGGAATGATTCAGGTTCATTAACAATTTGTCCATATTTAATATCTTTAAAAACTGTTAAGTCAGCATCACGATAAATAAATTTTGTTGAGATTGTTGTGTCTCCTGTGTCATGCTTATCGTTTGTTGACAATGCTAAGTCTACATTTAAAATTGTTTGTAAACCAGGATATTTTTCTAATAAGTAAGTAAGTGCCATTGCAGCATTTGCTTTACCATATCCTACTGTTGCTATAATGAAAGTTTTTCCATGGTATTTAACATGTTGAATTACACAGTTCTTTCACCAATATTTTTTTACTGTTTTAATACTGTGCTTATCTTTCATCGTGAAATATGCTGTTGAAATTACGCCGATCATTTATTTTCCACCTCTATTTTCATATTTAATTTCCAAAAATTGTTTATTTTTAGTGCATCTTACTATAATTAATATTTGATTATATGCAAAATACAACTATGACTATTGTATCGTATTTTATCTTAATTATCAATGACAAATATTAAAATGTTTAAAATTTTTAAAATTATAATAATTTTTTTGTTTTTTATTTTTGTAAATTGTACTATGAAGTGTAGCATTTTATTTAATATCATTATAACATCAATAAAATAAATGTTCAATATAATTTATTTTAAAAAAATTTAGTAGTTTTGTCTTAAATTTATTAATTTTGACACACC
>NZ_RCOO01000266.1:0-1249 GCF_003987485.1 Spiroplasma endosymbiont of Megaselia nigra | reverse complement strand
ATGATGAAATTGAAACTATTAAAGAAAAAGGAGCATATACTCCTGATGAAATTAAAAAATTAACTGATTATACACTTAAAAACCTTAGATAATAAGGGAGTGAAATATTATGGCAACAATTAATTTGCCACAAGTACCTTTTACATTACAAGGTAATACAACAGGTCAAAAGGCTTATGTTGATATGGTTAATGCTTTATTGCGTGGACCTTTATATAATGAATATGCAAGTATTATGCAGTATGCAACAGCAACAGCAGAACAAGTTGCTTGATTACCTAATGCAGGACAAGCATTATATAATTTAACTCATCGTGTGGTATGACAAGATGATTATTCATTACCAAATGGTGGAGAAACTCAAACAATGGGATTAACAAGAATTCCAGTTCCTATTGATAAAAGATTTAATTTAAAATTAATGAATGAGGCTTTTGATTTAGCATTAATAGAACAAAATATTAAAAATGGTGTTATTGCTGATGCTATTTCTAGTGTTGTACAAAATAAATTTGTTAATTTAGAATGTGAATTAATTCAGGCTATTTATGATTATTGTTTAGCAGATGGTCAATATGAAGTAATTCCATTTCGTAGTTATACAGCTGAAAATGCTGATGATGCAAATAAAGCATTCTTTACATTAAATGAAACTTTGATTGAATTAACAAATCAAATTAGTAATTTATACTTTGGTTTGCCAACCGATAAAATGTTTATGGTTTTAGGACGAAGAGCCTATTTAGGATTAACACCTGCTTATTTAAAAGTAATTGGTTCACAAGCCCAATTAAAAGCAATGGTTAATGGTGAATTATATGAAAATACAGCAATGGGAATTCCTGTATCTAAAAGTTTTCATTTAGAAAAAACATATACAAAAGGACAAGTTAACCGTGATAAAGGTTATAATTTTACTAATGTAAATGGTTTAATTATTAATAAACAAGTATGAGCTTATCCAATTAATATGGATACTATTCAACAAGTTTTAGATAATGATACTGCTAACCCTAAATGAATTGGCAAAGTTCAGTATGCAACACCAACAATTTTATATCCAAAAACATGTAAAATTATTTTAGAAAAAGCACCTACACAAGATGAAATTAATATTGCTAAAAGTAATCTTAATAAAACATTTAGAGTACCAGTTGATTATGTAATTCCATCATCAAGTAAAATTGATATTAGTAAAATTAATAAATTAGATACACCTACTATTCATGTTGATGACCCAACACAAACA
>NZ_RCOO01000032.1:0-9622 GCF_003987485.1 Spiroplasma endosymbiont of Megaselia nigra | reverse complement strand
GGCTGACAATTAGCTCATTCAAAAGATGTTGTTATTTCATTTCAAGTTTTATTAATATACAAACTTTTATATTCTGTCATTTATCTATACTCCTTAATTCTTTTTATTTGTTGCTCAAATTTCATCATTAATTTCATTTACCGTTACTGGATAATCTCGTATCATTAATTCTTGTAATTTATTTTTAATTTTTTTATTCAATTTTTTCATCAAATATTTTCCTTCCTGTAAAAAAACATAATATTCCTTTGTTGGTTAATATTTTGATATTTAATAAATAATTTATTTTATTATTTATTTACTTCGCCGCCCGCTTCACTTCGGGGGTGAGCGGGGGCGGTAGGATATTTTGATAGAGTTTACCCCCATACGGAAATAAACAAAAAAACAGTTTACCCAGTTATTAATTACGCTTCATCCATCCCTAGACAACTTTATACAAAGAAAATAACCTTTTGGAGCTCCAACCCTCTTGTTTTTTTAGTGTCCGATATTGTTTTTTTCGGTTTAACAGCACTCTTTTTATGAAAACAAGCAAAAAAACACATGCTCTGACATTTCGCAAGTGATTAATCTTGCCGAGAATTAAAGAAATAAATAGGAGATTAAATCCAATCGCTTTCACACTTTCTTTAAGGCTTCGTGCCATAGATGAGTTATCCATCTTTAAGCATCAAAATATTAAGTTTTAGTATTGCATTATTCATCAGATAGTACCTTTATTAAAAATGATATTATTAGTTGTTAAACCGAAAAAATATAATAAATCATAGAAAGGAAATTATAAATATTAACTAATTTTTAAGGAAAATAGGTTAATTTTTAATTTTAAAGATACTATCTGATGAATAATGCAAATAAAAAAATCGCTCTAATAAGCGATTACTTTAATTTATATTTAATTACTTTATTTATAATTTTTATAAAACCTCAACTTTTTTCTTACTACCCGGATTATCATCACTTACAATAATTTTAGAATTAACTAAATTAGAATGAGATGATTGCCGATGCATTTCATAACCAATAACACCAATCCCACTTGTTAATAAGAGGACAGAAATAATTACTAAAATTCAAAGTCAATGTTTACTTTTTCGTTTAACATTAGTAATTTGAATAACTTCTGCATTAGAAACGGGAATTGGTAGAAATGAACCTAACATATTATCATCAAATAATACTGAATTGTTGTTACTTAAAACATTTAAATTTTTGTTATCATTTAAATTATAATGTTGATTATTCTTATCTTTTAAGCTTAATATAACATCATTAACAATTTGTTCATTTAATATTAAACCTTGTGGAAGATACTCTGACTCCACGTTATCACTATTAATCTCTGATTTTAATAAATCTTGTTTTCAAAATAATGTATAAAAATTATTATTACATTTAATAATTATAATAACCTTTGAAGCAAGTGCAGTAATTTGATCTTTCAAATAATATTTGAAAAACATTAAATTATTAATTTCTTGCGGATTATTATTTTTAACTTCTTTTATTGCTTGTGCTAATTGATTTCAACATTTATTGCACATTTTTTCTTCAACAATATAAAAAATATCTTTCAACATAAAAAATCCTTACATAATTAATTTAAAATAATTTAATACATTTTATAATTATTACATCATAGAATTTTCTTATGGAACCATTTTTTTTATTATAATTATACCACATTTATTCTAAAAAAGGAATTTAATTATATCATATTATTAAATTAAAAATAAATATTTTATTCAAATTATTAAAAATAAATAATAAATTGCATAATTATAAAATTACTGCAAATAATTTTTATTAACTACTAAAATAAAAATCACAAATAAAAACCGCTAATTAGCGGTTTTTATTAATATGTAATTAACTAAAACTTATGTTAACACTACCAGTATAGTATTCTGATTTATCATAAGCAGTAATTGTTCCACCTTTGTTATCAGGGTTAATTTCTAAATATAAATCATTTAATAAAGCACTTAGTCGATTTAAGTGGCTAACAAAATTAACACTAATAAACATCATCATTACTTGTAAAATAGTTACTTTTGGTAATTTACCTAAATTTGTTGTTAACTTCATTTGTCCTAAATCCTCTTTTACTATTGGAGGTTCAGGTGGGACAACAGAAAAAGACACTTTAACTGAACCATAATAATCTTTTCTTGGGTTATTATCTTCTGACCAATGGTCTTTTCCTGAAATTAAAGTTGCTCCAGTTTGATCAGGTTCAATCATAATTTTATCAACTTTATCAATTTGTCGGTTTCATATTTCTGATGTTTGTGGTCCAATAAAATACTCACCAAACTTATCTAATTCTGAAATAAGTTGCATATTGTTAAAAATAGTGGCAATTAAAATTTTTATTGGTCGTGCATCAGTAATTTGTCCTAAATCAATACTCTTTACTTTATCAGCTAAATGGTTTGAAGTTGTTACTGTTTTATTAATTTTTATTGTATTTAAATTTGTTCCATCACTAAAGTTCAATTCATATTGACCATTACGATACAAATCAATTTTATCAATTGGTTTTGATTTATTATTAAATTTATAATTTTTTATTAACTGATCAAAGTTTCATTTTGTTCCTTGAAACAATTGCGCTAATTGCTGGAATAATTTAGGAATAGTTTGTTTATTATTTTGTGGATCAATTTTTTTAAAATCAACTCCAACAAAACCAGTTACTTCAACTGGCAAAACTGGTGGATCAAATGGAATATTATTTCAATTATCATTTTTAGTACAACTAACTACAGACATTACTGGTCCTGAAACTAGAATTCCAACGGCAATAGTTGCTAATAATTTTTTCATTTTAATTCCTCCTTAATCCGCATTCATAATTGCAATCAATGGATTAATTCGATTCATATTGAATCAACTAATTAAATATGCAATAAAGTATAATAATAATCCACTTCCAATTGCAATAAATGGAATCGTGACATTCATAAACAGTGGTAAAACTATTCCAATTCGAATTAATATCATATTAAAAATAATTAAGAATAATCACCCAAAGCCAAAACCGGCAATTGTCATTATTACAATAATAGGAATATACATTCCAATAACTAATTTTGTGATATAACGATTTCGATATCCTAATACTTTCATTGTTGCAATAATTGTTTGGTTTTCTGCAATAACAATATTACTTGTTAAAATAATAATCATAAAACTTAATACAAACGAAATTCCAATAATAAAAAAGATAATCCCATTAACTGCTTTTGAAATATTTCCTAAAATTGCTTGTGCTGAAGCAATTGGCATTAAACTGCCAAAAGTACTATTTGCATATGGTGGATAAGAAATTTTACTTCTAATACCACCATTTAAACCATAAAAACTATAGTCACCAAATAATTGACTTGTTCCTAGTCCTGTTTCAATATCATCAATTTTAGCACTATTAGAAATTTTATAATTAAAAATCGGATATTCATTTTCAAAGACAGCAATTCAATTAACTGCACTTTGATGTACGCTTCAATATTCAACAAACTTATTTCATAAGTTATTAACATGCGTACTTGAATGGTCTTTAATAAATTTTTCTAACAAGTTTAAACTCTCTTTTCTTGATGGTGTTAATTCAGGATTCTTCCTGATAAATGAATTCATTCATTCATTTAAAAACAATTGTAATAAATAATTCCGTGTTTTATCATATCCTAGTAATTGTTGTGCCCTATCTTCATTAATTCAAGCTCGTGGTGAACCATATTGATTAGTAATACCAACAACTGTAAAAGTTTGATTGTTCATTTGATTACTTATTCGATAACTTCCATCAACAATTTTATCGTTTAAAATTGATGGTTTTGTAAAATTTGGGTCAATTGCATCAATTTTACTTTCTAAAACATATTCATTATTTTCATCTATAACCTTATTTTTATATTTATTATCACCATTAAACATTAATTTACCAACTCGCCCTTGTGCTTGAGCATCATCACCTGTTACATAACTTCCATCTCAACCTTGTAAAATTTGATCAGAAGTAACACCTTGATTACTATCAACTAATGCTTTGCGAATCAAATACGGAGTAATTTGATTTCCAACTGTAACATTTAAGCTTTTAGCTAATGATTCATTTAAAACAATATTATTACTTGCTGTAAATAATTTTTCATTTAAATTCGCACCATTTTTATTAGTTAATGCTTGGTTTTTAAATGTACGATTAATTCCGTAAATCTTAAACTCAATACTATTTAATTCAGCATTAATCATTGTTCCCCGATCATCTGTTAATGGATTAAACGGAATTACTCCGAAGGTTAAATTAAAATTACCATTGTTTTGATTAAATGCTTCTTGCATTTTTAACCGAACAGTTTGCGGAGAACGTGAATATACTCCTTGAATAAAACATTGATTAACATTTTCTACAAAGTAAGCATAAATTCAATTATATAAATCATACATTGGTTTTTTTAAACGTGTATTAAACTCATTTCCTGTTGCTGAATTTAAAACATCATAAAACGATACAGACAATGGTTGTTCTAATGCTGGACGAAAATGATTGTTAGCTAATGTAATCGTTGGATTTCCTTCTCCAAAATCTCGTTTATAATCACTTTGGGTAAAAATATTGTTTATTAACTTATCATTTAGATTTAAATTTCCTCGTAAATCAAAATAATCTGCACGTTTAATTTTTAAACCAACAGTTTCCCGATATTTTCAATAAAATAATCGAGATTTTTCTAAAATATCAATATGTTCGCGAGCTGTTTCTGTTGTTCGCAAATATTGTTCAATGGTTGATTTTGTTAAAAGATTTAGAGCAAAATCATTGTAATCACCTCATGTCGTACTACAAATTGCTTTGTATAAACCCGGATCACTTGAAATTAATTTATTACTTTGCAAAAATTCTTTTGAAATATTACGATATAACAATAACCGCATATCATCTGCTTGATAAGTTGGAGCAAAATTTTCAGAATTAATTTGCCCTGTTTCAAAATCAGTAAGATATTGATTAACATCTGTTGTCATATTTGTACTAGTTAAAAGACTGTTTTTACTATCTCATGGTTTTTGACTTGGATCATATGTTCGCAAAAAACTTGTTGGTAAATTATAAATCGGACTATTATATTCAACTAAGGTTTTATAATTATCTCCTTCGTATGAATAACGAATATTATTTTGTAAGATAATTGGAATTGTTGTTGACATCGTAATCATAATGGTACTAATAATCATTGTTAAAGATACCCCTACCATTTTTCCAATTGAATTAGATAATTGTACTGCTTGAAATCGTGCATCAAATGTTTTGCGAATTGCAAAAATTTTATAAACAATTTTTTTAAAACGACCATGTGAAACTGTTTTTTCTTTACGAATTAATTGTAGTGGTGTTCTTGAAACCATCATAATTGTTCCACTAACCATTGTGACACAAGTTAGTAAAGCAAAAATAAATAAAACACAAGTTACTAATGCTAATGGTGCAAATACAAAATTTCCATATGGTAAATTAAAATATGAACCAAATAAATATTTAACAGTAAATTGGCCACTAATTCCCGTTACATAACCAACTATTTCCACAATTAATGCAATCATTAATGGATAGGAAATATAACTAAAGGTTAATAAACGACGACGATATCCTAATGCTCGTAACAATCCATTTTGTGGGCCAGTTGCATCAATTTGTCGACGAATAACTAAAATTAATACAAAGAACGAAATAATTAGTAAAATTGTAATTAAAATATAAGAACCACTAATAAAAGCACTTAATGTTGACGTAAAGTATGTAATTCGTTTTGCAAATTCATAACGATTATCTGTCCGAAACGTAGCAATTGGTAAACCAGTTGATAGTGTTTTAACATAATATCCATTTAAACCAATATGTTTTCCCTGGTCAGTATTTAAATAATTATTAATTGTTTGACTATAATTACTTCGCATTTGGTCAACTTTTGTCTGTTGAAATTTTCCAACATAATAAATTTCTTGTTCTAATTGACTTTCTGGAATTAAAATTTGTTTTGTTAAATCTAACTTTGTTACAGGATATTTATTACCAGCTGTATCTTCAACTGTATCTTCAACTAAGCCAAATAATCGCGGATCTAAATATGCAATTCCTTCATTTTTCATATTTGGAAACGGATGCCCTGCATCAATAATTGGTGTAACATAATCCGCTGATTGTCCAAACCCAACCACTCGAAACCAATTTTCATTTGAATATGGTGATTTTGGCAATCATTTATTAATATCTTCTCTTTCATATGAAGTTAAATCAACACCTTTTAATTCACTATCAGCAACTTTAATTGTTGTTCCATATCTATCGGGTTGTAATCGAATAATATCATTAATTTTAATATTATTTTTACTAGCAAACTCAGGCGTCAAATAAATCCAATGCATTGTTTCTTCATTAATCGATAATAAATATTTCATATAAAAACTTAACGGCATTCCATTAGCAACAATAAATTTATCAATTTCTTGATAAGGATTTAATGTTACTGCTTTAATAACTTTATTATTTCCCAAACTAAATGTTCGTGCTTCAACACGATTATAAATAAAATGTTCATTTCGATTTTTTAATTGTTCGTTAATAAATTCTAAAATTGCGTTTTGACGAACCCCACTATCTGTAATTTTTTCAAACTGATCTGGTTCCCCATTTGAATTTTTAACATAAGTAGTATTAGTAAAACTAACAACAAAATCATGTTGATTACTTAATTGTTCAGAAATAAAAGTATTATAATTATTATCTACTCGTTGTTTAGAAACTTCAATAATTGTAAAAATAAAACTAGTCAAAAATACTAAAACAACTAAACCAAAAAATTGAATTTTATTTTTAACCGTGTTTTTAAAATTGTTTTTAAATAATAACTTAAAACCTGTCATTTTTCCACATTCTTTCTTCTTCTCTTTTGTTAATATTTGAATTTAGTTAAAATAAAGATTAGGTGGTGTTGTTTGTTTTTTAAATTGTGTTAATAATTCTGTTTTACGAAGATTATCAACAATACTAGTTTTTTTAATAAATCATTGATTAAAATTATAATTTGGATAAATTATTAATAAAATTGACATTGTTAATTGACTTTGTTGGGGAATAACAATACTAGTTAAAGTACATTTACAAAATGTATAGTAACTAGAAGCAATCACATCATTAATGTTTTTTAAATAACCTATATATAAGCAAAACAATATTAGCATTACAATAAAACTAATAGTAAAAATTGCATAAAAAACATAGCATAAAATAACTAAAAAAGAATATATTGTTTCATATGCAATTATATTTTGCAATTGAAAAATTATTGAAGTATAACCAAAAAATAATATATATGAAATTAAAACAATATTACAAATTCATAAAATAATAATTTGTCAATTAGAAAATAAAATTAATTTCCACGCTGAAATTGTTGTCTTTTTTAATTGTTTAAAATTAATCAAAATTTGAACTAAAATTCCCATAAAAAAGAGAAAAATAAAACTTGATAAAATAAGATAAAATAAATTTAATGTGATATTTAAAAAACTATAATTACCAGCAATATCAATAATTGAAAACAATGATGAAAATAAAATATAAGCAAGAAAAATAATAAAGAAAATATTAATAAATTTTTGATATTTTTTTAGAACATATATTTTCATTACCATCACCTTTATAGCTTTCATTATATTTTGCTCATATTATTATAACATTATTCCTAAATTAATGTAAAATTAAGTTTAATAAAAAACTGTGAAATAAAAGTGGTGTTATCGATTAGATAACACCACTTTGTTTCTTATAATTAATTAATATAAACTTAAACAACCTTAAATTCTATTGTTTGTAAAAATGAATAATAATCATTTTTAATATTACTTTCTTCGCGATTGGGAGTAAAAAAGAAACTATAACCAAAATCATTGTAAGATAAATTTATATAGTAAATTGGATAATTTCCACTAGGATAATGGTTTCTAAATAGTTGAATTGTAATATTTTTATCATCATTTATTGTTTCCATTTTAAATTTTGAAATAACTTCTTTCTCTGTTGAATATGCTACATTAGTTTTATAAATGTATCATTTAATCTTTCCTGTATCAGTCACAGTATTATTAAAAAGATTAAAAATAGTCTCAAAAATTAGTGTCATTTTTGCATCAATTGAATTTTCTGGTTTAAATAAACTAACTTTTTTAAGTAAAACATCAAAATCTGCTTGGTTCATCTTAAAAACAAGTTTATTATCATAAGTTTCTAATTGATAATAACGTCAAAATGCCATTGTTTTTTCTGCAAATTGCTGTAATTGTTGATCAACTTTATCTCTTGGTAATAAAACTTTGATTGGTGTCTTTAATTTTCTTAATTGTGAATATTTATCTTTAAAAGGTAAATTCTCAATTGTTAAATTACTTGGCAAAAAATTTCTTATATCTGCTTTTAAATAATATTTATCTTCACTAAGAATAATCTTGTTATGTTCTTTATAAAGTTTTAAAAAGTTTTCTGCCGTTAATTTATCTGGTTGATACCCTTCCCCTACTAAAGCAAATATTGAATCAGGTTTATAAAATCGACTTCATAAATTTAAAGTATCAAAAAACTTATAAAAATAAGGTTGATAATTAGTTATTATATTGTTTTTATCTAATTCTTGTTTAATAGTTCGTCAAATTGTACTATTTGTATTAATATCATTAAAATGTTGATTTAAAGTATCAGTAATTTTATTTTCTTGCTTAATAAATAAATCATGAATAAAGTTTATAAATCATGATTCAACTTTTTCTTGAACATTAGTTATAACTTCCAGATTATTACTTGCAATAACTAACCCATTACTTTCATAAACTTGGTCAAATTCTTTAAATTTAACTGAATAATTAATATCAAAATTAATTGTAATTGCATTTAAATTTTCTTCATTATTAGCAATTAATTTTGATATGTTATTAAAATTAATTTTATTTACTTTTAATCTAATACTATCATCTGACAATAATATTGGAAATTCTTTTTCTATTTTACGATAAAAATTATCATAAGTAATAACAAGTTCATTATTAATATTATTAATTTCTTTTTTAAAATCATTAATTAACTGTTCTAAAAAAGATCATTTGCTAATTTCCGCACCAATAAAAGTTTGTGATTCATCTGGTTTTAAAGTTGTAATAAATTCATTGAATTTAGCAATATCATTAAAATAATTATTAGTATCAATTAGTTCCTTACTATCTCATCAAGTTTTAATTTTCTTTTTAATTAATGTTATTATTTCATAGAACGTTTCAATATCTTGATTCGTTTCTGCTGTATATTCATTAGTTTTTGGTAAATTGTTACCTCTTGTTACACAACTATACATTCCAAAGCCACTTGTCGTGCCTAATAAAAGAATGCTTAAAATACCTAATAGTTTTTTCATTATTTATACCTCATTCTATTTAAACAATATACTTTATATTAGGCATCGTGTATATACAAGTTCCAAATTTGTATCTCTTGTTAGATTGATAATAACACTCTTAAAAATAAATGCAACTATTTTTTTAAAAAAATAAAATATTTGTAATTTTA
>NZ_RCOO01000265.1:0-1267 GCF_003987485.1 Spiroplasma endosymbiont of Megaselia nigra | reverse complement strand
TTTTTATTATCTATATTTTACATCAAAATAAAAAAAAGTAAAGTAATTTACTTTTTATTTTAGTATACAAGCATAAAGAGATACAAATTTGATACTTGTTACAATGTAATAATATATCTTTAAAAATATTTGTCAATACTTTTTTAAAAAATTCGTGTATAAATAAATTTATTAAAAGAAATGGAGATACAAATATATGCAAGATTATATACATGTACAATTTGATGAACGAAGATTTTTTAAGGATTTATTTTTATCTGATATTTGCAAAAAGAAAGATGGCACACTTAATTTATCTGAAATATCAAGACAAACAGGAAGAGATATTAACACTGTTAAAAGAGAAATTAATAGATTTAAAAATATAGAAGATTATGATGCTCGTAAAGCACATAATGATTATTTAAAAAAACGAGAAAAATCCATTAAAAAACCTCCTGAATTTACAGAAGAACAAAAAGAATGATTAAATGTAAGATTTAATAAATATCATGATACACCTTCACAACTTATTAGAAAATTTAAAAAAAGGTTTGGTATTAAATTTCCAGCATGTAAAAAAACTTTGTATAAATGAATTAAGTTAAATTTATTAGGATTAAATAAATATAATTTACGACATCATGGTAAAAAATACAAAAGAAAAGGAAAAACTGAAAATCGTGGAAAATTAGATGATAAATTTAAGTCAATATGAGATATTGAAAATAAAGAATCTAATGTTGGTTGATTTGAAATGGATACGGTAGTTGGTAAAGACCATCAATCTAGTTGTTTAGTATTAGTTGAACAAAATAGTAAAAATTATTTTGCAATGAAATTAGAAAAAAATAATTCAAGTGAAGTTTTAGAAAAACTTGAACATATAGTTAGAATTAATGGTTTAGTTGGAAAAATTAAAGGAATAATAACAGATAGAGGGAAAGAATTTAGTAAGTTTGAAGAGATGGAAAAGATTACCGGTTCTAATATTTATTTTTGCGATCCTGGTTCACCACAACAAAAACCATTAATTGAATATATGAATGGTGAGTTTAGACATTGATTTAAAAAGGGAACAGATTTTAATCCTATTAGTCAACAAAAAATAGATTGAGTAGTTAATGTTATAAATGAAAAATTAAGGCCTGTTTTGAATTGAAGAACAGCAAAAGAATTATTTTTAGAGAATTTTAGATAGGTTTATTTACAAAATTTAATAAACTATTTTTCAGTATGGGTAAATATGCTTAAAATAGACTAAAATTATAAATATTTTATTTTTTTT
>NZ_RCOO01000264.1:0-1283 GCF_003987485.1 Spiroplasma endosymbiont of Megaselia nigra | reverse complement strand
GTTTTTCCAATTAACTTTAATCCTATATAAGTTTTTAAAATATGATTAATTTCTTCATTTTTTCCTTCAATTAACAATTTTCAATTACTATTTTCTGGAATTTGTGGCCTGCTATTTTTATCAATTTTAATTAGTTCTTTCATTAAATTTTCTAACTCTTCTAATTCTTCAGTTTTTCTATATTCTAAATTTGTTAAATAATTTTTAACATCTTTTATTTGATTTTGTTTTTCTTGTAATAGTTCTTTTTCTTCTTGAATTTTTTTGGTAATTGTTAATAGTTTTAGTGGGTTGCGACTTGATTCCAATAAAAGTGGTAATAAATATGTGCTTTCATTTTTGATATCTTCAATAGCATAAATATCGTGTTTAAATTTTACTTTAAAACTTATTAATGGAAATTCATAAATACCGTCATTTGGTTTTTGGTTTAAATTCTCTTGTATTAACATTGATACTGTGTTAATTATTTTTATTTCAACAGGATTGCCAAATTCTTTTAATTCGCTATTAATTATTTTTGCTTCTTTATTTAAATCAACTCTAACTGCAATATAATAATTTTCATTATTTTCTACATAATTTTTATCTACAAGTAATTTGGTGTTTTTTTCTAATTTTATAATGCGACCACAAACACTTAAATATAATTGCGGATTAAAAGTAAATTCAACACCATTATCCGTTGTTTTATATGTATATTGTAATTTTTCACTTTCATTTTGGATTAAAAAACCTGTTGAATTTTGGTATATAGTTTCTCCATTAGGAAAAATTGTTTTTGTTTGTTGTTTTAATAACAAATCGTATAATATTGCTTGGTCTTTTGCTAAAACAATATCGCCGTTATCAAATGTTATTTTTCTAATTCCCATTTTTTATTTCCTTTATTTTGTGTTATCATCATTTTTAATTATTGTTTCTATTTTTTCATCATCTAATTGATCACATCCTTTTTTAATTTTATCTTTTAATTTAATTAGTAATTTATTAAATTGTGCTAATAATGCTGGGATTCCTAATGTTAAGCCGTGAATAGCTCAGTATAGTATTCTTAAAAAGAATAGTTTAATTTTTTTATTTTTCATTTTTCTTTTCTCCTTGTTTATGTTTAATATTTATTTCGTTGTTGTTTGATAATTTGTTGTTGAAATTAACGGTCATAATGTCTAGTTTTGTTTCAATCCGTAAAATAGATAATTGAATTTCACTTTTTAATTCGTTAAACTCTTTAATGTAAATATTGTTTATATTTTGGATATTTACTATTTCTTTGTTGATTG
>NZ_RCOO01000263.1:0-1288 GCF_003987485.1 Spiroplasma endosymbiont of Megaselia nigra | reverse complement strand
CACAAGCAGGAAATTTAATACCAAATTCTATAAAATAACGATAAATCAATTGTTCTGGTGTATCGTGGTATTTATTAAATCTTGTTTTAATAAAATCTAACTTCTCTTTTGTAAATTCAGGTATTTTTTTAATACATTTTTTACGCTTTTGTTTATAATCTTTGTGAGCATCTGATGGTTTATAATCTTGTATATTTTTAAATCTCTTAATCTCTCTTTTAACAGTATTAATTCCGCGATTCATTTGTCTTGCTATTTCAGATAAATTAATCGTGCCATTTTTCTTTTTACAAGTATCAGATAACAATAAATCCTTAAATAAATTTCGTTCATCAAATATTAAATGTTTAAATTTTCTCATTTTTATACAAATTCCCTTCATTTTTTTCTATAATATATTATTATATATAAAATAAAGAGGTTAATAAATATGCAAGAATTTAGTAAAGTTAACAACAAAAAACGAATTACTAGTTATGAACATTTAAATAAAAAATATGATTTAAATTTTAGTGACTATAATTTTGGTTTTGATTGAGAAGTATTTAAAGATTTTGTTGGTGATAGTTATGCCCGATATTTTACTTCGCCAACTTTTTTTAAGTTTGTTTCTGCTGGACGTGGTACTAATAAAACATGAAATCACCTAGCAGAAAAATTATTTTTTGCTTGTAATTTTACTGATGCTTCATCTAATATTTTACGAAGATATGCCAACACCCACGAAGATACTACATTTGGCGATACAATTAATGTCTGTAATTATCTATACGATAAATATGGGATTGATATAGGGCCTGACAATGAAAATGGTATTGTTTGACCTAAAAATGTTAAAGAAGGTGGCGAAATTGTTTTTCCTAGTGGTGTTCGCATTGCTTTTGCGGGTTATGCTAATGGTAATAAAATTATGGGTAAGGTTGGTAAAGGAAGCGGGATTATATCAGCTTGAACCGATGAAATGATACATGCGGAAGAAAAAGAAATCTTAACTGATAAAGAACTAGATAAAAGATATAATAATTTAAGAGTTTCAATGTTTCGTTCAAAAAGTTTAAAGGTGTCTTATGAAAAATATATTGATGAAAATGATAATGAACAATATAATTTGGATAATCCTATTACTATAAAAGAATTATCTTGGACATTTCAAGAATGAGACAACATAGCAAAACAATACATAACCGTAACAACATATTTTCATAAAACATATTCTAATCAATTTACTTTTAATCCTTTTGATAAATACCATGTTTTTTATGAAAAATTTGTAACCCCATATTTACCC
>NZ_RCOO01000262.1:0-1297 GCF_003987485.1 Spiroplasma endosymbiont of Megaselia nigra | reverse complement strand
CATATTTAAATTTAATAATTTTTCAATCATCAGTTCCATTACCATGCCATATCACAAAATATCATTTATTATCTACTTCATTAAACGGTTTTTCTTGTGCTTTAACTTCTTTTCAATAATTTTTAGATGGAGTAGGTCCACCAAAAAAATTAAAATATGATGAATTTAATAGTACTTTACAATCTTTAAATTCTCAATAACCATCTTCTATTTTATTAGGAGTTGAAATTAATTCAAAATAATAAGGAGCAAATAATTTAACATCATCATTATAACCTTTATTAATTGCGTATTTACTATATGTATAGTTTGATAACATGTAAATAATTTGTTTAAATCTTTTTACGGCATTATCATTTAAAAATTTATAATTATCTAATTTTCAGTTTTCAAATAAACCATCAATTACATCTTCGGGTTTTTGCCCTTCGAATTTTTGGCGTAATTCAGCGGCTTTATTAGAGGGGTTACCTTTTTCATCATATTTTGCACCCTGAAATTTTCTATCATAATTATAACGATATGTTAGATAATTTAATAAAACAATATTTAATTCTTTAACATCTAATAAACCTAATATATCTTTACCTTGAATATAGTTTTTTGCAATGCTTCACGGTAAAAAACTTTCAGTAAATCAATATTGAAATATTCGTAGATTAGGATTTGTTTCAATCGGCATTGATAATAATGGTACTAGACTAGCGTTTTCAACTATTGATGATGGATAAGAATAAACACCATTCACATTTCCTCAACATTTAATATTTCCAAATAACATTGATTTAGGGTATTTAATTTCAACCCCAGTAAATACTGTGTCTTCGGGTAATGATTTTTGTAAAACTAAATGAATATTATTTTGGTTTTTTCATTTAAAGTCAGTTATTTTAACTAAATGAGTGGATTTAATAATGTCAACACCATCAGGTGAATAAGGGCGTTTGTATTCTTCGATTATATAGCATTCATTTTTATTGTCTTCACTAATTGGTTCATTGATAGAAACTATTTTTAAATCATAAGATTCTATAAATTCTTTGTCTAGCTTTGTAACATCATTAATTAAAATATCTTTTTCATCAATCATTACATAACTTGTACTATTATCTTGTACTGTTGTATTTTGTTGAATTTGTAATTTAAAATTAAAGTCGCTAATTTCATAACCTGTTATTTTAATATATTCATCTTTGTCAATAAAACCGATTTTAACGCTATTTTGAGAGTAGTTTAAGGTTGGTTTTTGCTTTGTCTTAACGAGATTATTAATTTTATAAATATATAAGGTTCTAGC
>NZ_RCOO01000261.1:0-1297 GCF_003987485.1 Spiroplasma endosymbiont of Megaselia nigra | reverse complement strand
TTACCATTCTTATTAATTTTATATTCGTTATATCAATTCTTATTAGTAAAGTCTTGCATTTTTAAAAAGTTATTAATTAATTTAGTATCTAATTGTTGATTAGTAAGTGGATTATAAATGCTAATTTCTAAATCACGCGGATTTAAAAAATTAGCATTATCTTCACAAATTCTTTTTTCTAGAATATCATTATGTTTTTGAACAGTAACATTTTTACGATTACTAATCGTTGATGCTAAATTAAGATAGTAACTATCAATATCATAACTCTTTTTTAATTTCTTTTTGGCTGGTAACAATCCCATTTATAACACTCCTTTATTTTGTGTCTTCTTTTGATATAACATCTTCAATGCTATCTTTCTTTTTATCTTTTTTAAAAAATTCAAAAATTTTATCAATTAAATATACTAAAACACCGCCAATAAGTAATGATAGACCAATATAAAAATATTCTGGTCATGAAATTTCAATTACTTTAAATGCCTTACAAAAAAATAATACAATTGCACTTATTATTAAAATTGCCCCTAATCCCCAAATAAATATTTTGCGAATTAATAATAAAATTTCTGATTTATAATCTTTTAAATTCATTTATAACATCTCCTTCCTAACTTAATTTTTTTCTTTGAATATATAATGCTTGAATTTTAGCGGGAGATCCGTTTTTATTTTTATATGATATAATTCTTCCTTGTGAAAATGATACATAAAAATATAATCCATCATTTGTTTCAATTGGAACTTTAACAGAAAATGGAAATTTAGGATGTGTTGTAAGCATACTGCCACATTCACCAGCTGGGTTATTTTCATTATTCTGAACAAAAACTTGATAACTATAATTATCTTTATCATAATTTTTAATGTCATAAACATTACTATTATTTGATACAAAATCACTAGTATCAACAGTTTCTCAATCTGGTACATCTGGTACATCTGGTACATCTGGTATAACAATTAATTTTTTTAATTCATCTAAAATTTCTTCTTTTATTTTTGCAAGTTTTTCATCTTTAATTTTTTCTATAACAAGTTTATCTAATAAAGAATCAATTTCTAACTGGGTATAATATGCTTCTAAATCTATCATAGTTAAATCAATACCTTCTTCTTGAAAAGTACGAAACATTTTCTTTAAAGTTGTTAAATTAGCCAATGATTTTGCATAAGTAGGCAATAGACCTTGTCATGTTGCCATAGGGTCATTTTGTGAAGAATAATTAATATTACCAACACTCATATTTGCCGAAGTAAAAAACTCAATTGGAATACGGTTAAATGTTCAATG